>NZ_JBJGYR010000005.1:0-241950 GCF_054050095.1 Geodermatophilus sp. SYSU D01105 | reverse complement strand
TGCATGTGTTAAGCACGCCGCCAGCGTTCGTCCTGAGCCAGGATCAAACTCTCCGTAGATGAATTCGAATCCGGGCGAGAACCGAGAGCTGACACTCTCGATCAATCAACCCAAAGAAACCCACAAAGGGGTTGTTACTTGGCACTGACTTTCGGCACGCTGTTGAGTTCTCAAGGAGCGGACGCGCAACGACTCAACCCTTCCGGGCCTCGTCCCTGGCGGCTTTCCCACGTTACGCCGCTCGTCACGACTGTCAAGCCGGGGGTCTGTCACCCTGGCCGTCCGCGTCGGGCGGCGTCACCCAGCCCAACCGACGTTCCCCGGGAGACATTCCCGCGTCCCGCCCGCCTGCTGAGCGATCGGCACCCGGCTCGACCGGCGGGCCTCGGGATCTCCTCCCGCGTCCCGCCCCGGTCTCCCCGGGCGCAGAGAGAAAGTTACGTGGGTGGGATCCCGGTGTCAAACCGGCTGCAGGTGACGCCTGACACCTGTCGGAGACCGGGGCGTCACACGCCGTTCACGCGCAGGTCAGCGCGCCGTCCCGCGGTGCACGCCGGCCACGGAGCGCTTGCCGCGGCGGAGGACCAGCCACCCACCCGGGAGCCACGTCTCCTCCCCCGGCACGGCGTCGGCGTCGGTCACCCGCTCGTTGTTCAGGTAGGCGCCACCCTCCTTCACGGTGCGCCTCGCCTCGGAGAGGCTGCCGACCAGACCCGTCTGCTGCATCAGCTGGGCGATGGTGGGCGTCTCGCCGTCGACGGTCACCGCGCCGGCCTCGCGCAGGGCGGCACCGAGGGTCTCCGGGCCGAGCGCACCGAGGTCCTCCCGGCCGAACAGTGCGCGCCCGGCCGCCTCGGCCTGGCGGAGCTCGTCGGGCCCGTGCACGAGGAGGGTCAGCTCCTCGGCGAGTGCCCGCTGGGCGGTGCGGGCGGCCGGCCGCTCCGCGCTCTCGGCGATGAGCGCCGCGACCTCCTCGGCGGGTCGCTCCGAGTACAGCGGCAGCCAGGCTCGGGCGTCGGCGTCGTCGGCGTTGAGCCAGAACTGGAAGAACGCGTAGGGCGAGGTGAGCGCCGGGTCGAGCCAGACAGCACCACCCTCGGACTTGCCGAACTTGGTGCCGTCGGACTTGGTCACCAGCGGCGTCGACAGGGCGTGGACCCGCGCGCCCTCCGTGCGCCGCACCAGGTCGATGCCCGCGGTGAGGTTCCCCCACTGGTCGGAGCCGCCGGTCTGCAGCGTCACCCCGTGCCGGCGGTAGAGCTCGCGGTAGTCGTTGGCCTGCAGGATCTGGTAGCTGAACTCGGTGTAGCTGATGCCGGCCTCCGAGTTGAGCCGGGCCGACACCGCCTCCTTGGCCAGCATCTGGCTGACCCGGAAGTGCTTGCCGAGGTCGCGCAGGAGGTCGATGGCCGACAGCGGCGCGGTCCAGTCGAGGTTGTCGACGTAGACGGGACCCCGGGACCCGTCGGTCTCCGCGGGCACCTCCAGGAACGGGGCGACCTGGTCGCGGATGCGGCCCACCCACTCGGCGACGGTGTCGCGGTCGTTGAGCTGACGCTCGGCCGAGGGCCGGGGGTCACCGATCAGGCCGGTGGCCCCGCCCACGAGGACCACGGGCTGGTGCCCGGCGCGCTGCAGTGCCCTCAGCACCATGAACTGGAGCAGGTGGCCGACGTGCAGGCTGGGCGCGGTCGGGTCGAAGCCTGCGTAGTAGGCGACCGGCCCGTCGGCGAGGTGGGCGCGCAGCGCCTCCTCGTCGGTGCTCTGGGCGATCAGCCCACGGCGGTGCAGCTCGTCGATCACGTCGGTCACGGGGTACATCCTCGCTGGCGCTCGTCGACCCCGTGCCCGGGGTGCTCTGCCTCCGCGTGACCTCGCGAGCTCGGTCACGGGGCACATCCTCGCTGGCGCTCGTCGACCCCGTGCCCGGGGTGCTCTGCCTCCGCGTGACCTCGCGAGCTCGGTCACGGGGCACATCCTCGCTGGCGCTCGTCGACCCCGTGCCCGGGGTGCTCTGCCTCGCCGTGACCTCACGGGCGGGGGTCACGGTTGCTGATCCTGCCCCGCGCTGCGACGACGGGGCCGGCCACCCGGGCGGAAGGCGCTCACCGAGGGGGCGTCGGTCGCCCAGAACCGCCAGGGCAGCTCGGTGGCGACGGTGATGCCGACCCGCGGCCCGGCCGAGACCGCGGCCGGCGGCGTGCCGCGGTGCAGGCGGACCGAGCTGTCCGGGGACAGGAGGTCGGCCGCCTTGTCCTCCGGGCCGATCGCCAGGGCCTGGGTGAGCCGGGCCGGTCCGCGGGCGATGTCGCGCGCGGACCGGGCGGCCGGACGGCGGCTGCGGGCCACCTCCTCCCCCACCACGACGTCCCCCGCCCGGAGCAGCACGGCCGAGCCGTGCCCCTCGGGGCCGACGACGACGTTGGCGCACCAGTGGACCCCGTAGCTGAAGTACACGTAGAGCCGTCCGGGCGGGCCGAACATGATGGCCGCCCGCGGCGTCGGCCCCCGGTGGGAGTGCGCCGCAGGGTCGGTGCCGTTCCCGGCGTAGGCCTCGACCTCGGTGAGGCGGAGGGCCACCTGCCCCTCCGGCCGGTCGGTCACCAGCCAGCAGCCCAGCAGCGTCGGGGCGACGACGTCGGGCGGCCCGAGCAGCTCGTCGGCCGTGAGCAGTGGCCCGGGGGTCGGCGCGGTCAGAGGGCCGCCGCCACAGGCGAGGACGACGCCCACTCGGTGTGCTGCCGCGCCAGCTCGGCGAGGGAGGCCAGCTGCTGGGCGACCCGCTCGGGCGCCGTCCCTCCCCGGGCGCTGCGGGCGGCAAGGGCGCCGCGCACGGACAGCACCGAGCGCACGTCCGGGGTCAGCCGCTCGTCGATGCCGGCGAGCTGGTCGTCGTCCAGCTCGTCGAGCTCGAGCCCGGCGCCCTCGCAGAAGGCGACCATCTCACCGCTGATCTCGTGGGCCGACCGGAACGGCACCCCCTGGCGCACGAGCCACTCGGCGACGTCGGTGGCCAGGGCGAAGCCCTGCGGCGCCGCGGCCTCGAGGACCTCGGGGCGCAGGGTGAGGGTGGCGACCATCCCGGTGACCGCGGGCAGGAGCAGGAGCAGCTGCTCCATGGAGTCGAAGACCGGCTCCTTGTCCTCCTGCAGGTCGCGGTCGTAGGCCAGCGGCAGGCCCTTGAGCATCGTGAGCAGGCCGGTGAGGTTGCCGACGAACCGGCCGGACTTGCCCCGCGCCAGCTCGGCGATGTCGGGGTTCTTCTTCTGCGGCATGATCGACGACCCGGTCGCCCAGGCGTCGTCGAGCCGCGCCCAGCCGAACTCGGTCGACGTCCAGAGCACGACCTCCTCCCCCAGCCGGGAGAGGTGGACGCCGATGAGCGCCGCGGCAAAGCAGAACTCGGCGGCGAAGTCGCGGTCGCTCACGCCGTCGATCGAGTTGTCCGAGGCGCGGTCGAACCCGAGCTCGGCGGCGACCGCGTCCGGGTCCAGGGGCAGCGACGAGCCGGCCAGGGCGCCGGAGCCGTAGGGGCTCACGGCGGTGCGCCGGTCCCAGTCGCGCAGCCGGTCGACGTCGCGGGAGAACGCGTGCGCGTGGGCGAGCAGCTGGTGGGCGATGAGCACCGGCTGGGCGTGCTGGAGGTGGGTCATGCCGGGCGCCGCGACGTCGGAGTAGCGCTCGGCGAGGCCGACCAGCGCGTACTCCAGCGAGGCCAGCTCGCCGACGAGCGTGCGGACGGAGTGGCGCAGGTAGAGCCGCAGGTCGGTGGCGATCTGGTCGTTGCGGCTGCGGCCGGCGCGCAGCTTGCCGCCGAGGGGGCCGAGCTTGGCCGAGAGCCCGCGCTCGAGCGCCTCGTGGACGTCCTCGTCGGACTCGACCGCGACGAAGGTGCCGTCCTCGACCTCGCGGGAGAGCTCGGTGAGGGCCCGCAGCATCTGCGCCAGCTCGTCGTCGGTGAGCAGCCCGGCGCGGTGCAGCACCCGCGCGTGCGCCCGGGAGCCGGCCAGGTCGAAGGGCGCCAGCTTCCAGTCGAAGTGGGTGGACTTCGACAACGCAGTCAGGGCGTCCGATGGTCCGCCGCCGAAGCGGCCGCCCCACAGCCGGGTGTCCGAGGGTGCCGAGCTCACGGGTGGTCTTCCTCCAGGTCCGACTGCAGTTCGGGGTAGACGGCGGGCGAGCGCTCGGCGAGCGCGCGCAGGCGGTCGGCGAGGGCCGCGCCGCCGTCGGGGTCGCGGGAGACGACCAGCAGAGTGTCGTCCCCCGCGATCGTGCCCAGGACGTCGGGGAGGCCGACCTTGTCCAGCGCGGAGGCCAGGAACTGCGCGGCACCCGGCGGCGTGCGCAGGACGGCGAGGTTGGCGCTGCCCTCGGCGCTGGTCAGCAGGTCGGCCAGCAGCCGGGTCAGCCGGGCCGGTGCGGTCTGCGCCGGGCGCAGCGGGGCGTTCTCGGGCGGCAGCACGTAGGACGCCGGGGCGCCGTCGGACCCGCGCAGCTTGACCGCGCCGAGCTCCTCGAGGTCCCGGGAGAGCGTGGCCTGGGTGACCTCGATGCCCGACGCGGCCAGCAGCCCGGCGAGCTGGGACTGCGAGCTGACCGGCTGGGCCTCGATCAGGGCGCGGATCCGGGCCTGGCGGGCCGAGCGGGTCACCGCGCCGGTCATCGCGACAGCAACCAGATGAGGATCGCCTTCTGGGCGTGCAGCCGGTTCTCCGCCTCGTCCCACACGGCGCTCTGCGGCCCGTCGATCACCTCGGCCGCGATCTCCTTGCCGCGGTAGGCCGGCAGGCAGTGCAGCACGATCGCGTCGTCCGCGGCCCGGGCCAGCGCGGCGCCGTCCAGCGCGTAGGGCAGGAAGGGCGCGACGCGGGCGTCGTACTCGTCCTCCTGGCCCATGGAGACCCAGGTGTCGGTGACCAGGACGTCGGCGCCCTCGGCCGCGGCCGCGGCGTCGGCGGTCCACCGCACCGAGCCGCCGGTCCCCGCCGCGATCTCCTCGGCGCGCTCCAGCACCTCCTTGAACGGCTGGAAGGACTCCGGGGAGCCGATCCGGACGTGCATGCCGGCGGTGGCGCCACCGAGCAGGTAGGAGTGCGCCATGTTGTTGGCGCCGTCGCCGAGGTAGGTCAGCGTCAGCCCGGCGAGGGCCCCCTTGCGCTCGGCGATGGTCTGCAGGTCGGCCAGGATCTGGCACGGGTGGTACTCGTCGGTGAGCGCGTTGACCACCGGCACCCGGCTGACCGAGGCCATCGCCTCGATGCGGTCCTGGCCGAAGGTGCGCCACACGATGGCGGCGGCCTGCCGGTCCAGCACGCGGGTGGTGTCCTCGATCGGCTCGCCGCGGCCCAGCTGGCTGGAGCCCGCGTCGATCACCAGCGGGTACCCACCGAGCTCCGCGACGCCCACGGAGAACGACACCCGGGTGCGGGTGGAGGGCTTGTCGAACAGGACCGCGACGGTCCGCGGGACGCCGTTCGGTGCCGCCAGCGGGGTGGGTGCCTCGGCGGTGTGCCGCGTGCGCTTGAGCTCCGCGGCCAGCGCCAGCACCTCGGCCTGCTCGGCCGGCGTCAGGTCGTCGTCCTTGAGGAAGTGCCGAAGGGTCACTGTGCTCACTGTTCGGCTCCGGTCTCGTTCCGCTCCTCGGTCGCTGGCGCGCCCTGCGATGCTCGCTCGACGGTCGTCCTCACTGGCCCGTCTCCTGGAGAGCCGCGTCGAGGGCTGCCGGCAGGGCGGCGACGAACGCGTCGACCTGCGCGTCGGTGAGCACCAGGGCCGGCGCCAGGCGCAGCACGTCCGGGGCGACGGCGTTGGTCAGGAAGCCGGCCTCCCGCAGCGCGGCCTCCAGCGCCCCGGCGACCGGCGCGGTCAGGACGACGCCCAGCAGCGCGCCCCGGCCGCGGACCCGGGCCACACCGGCGGAGCCGAGGCCCTCGATGCCGGCGGTGAACCGGTGCTCGATCTCCTTGGCCCGCTCGAGCAGCCCCTCGTCGCGGATGGTGTCGAGCACCGCGAGCGCGGCCGCCGCGGCGATCGGGTTGCCCCCGAACGTGGAGCCGTGCGACCCGGCGGTCATGAGGTCCGCCGCAGGCCCGAAGGCGAGGGTGGCACCGATCGGCAGCCCGCCGCCGAGGGCCTTGGCCAGCGTGACGACGTCGGGCTGCAGCCCGTCGGCCTGGTGTGCGAACCAGTGGCCGGTGCGGCCGGTGCCGGTCTGCACCTCGTCGACGGCGAACAGCGCGCCGGCGTCCCGCGCGCTCCGTGCCGCGGCCGACAGGTACCCGGCGGGCGCGGGCAGCACGCCGCCCTCCCCCAGCATCGGCTCGAGCAGCACCATCGCCGTCCGGTCGGAGACCGCACCGGCCAACGCGTCGGCGTCCCCGTAGGGCACGAAGCGGACGCCGCCAGGCAGCGGGGCGAACGCGTCGGCCTTGCCGGGCTGGCCGGTCAGCGCCAGCGCGCCCATCGTGCGGCCGTGGAAGGAGCCCTCCGCGGTGATCACCTCGGGCCGGCCGGTCAGCCGGCTGATCTTGAACGCGGCCTCGTTGGCCTCGGCGCCGGAGTTGCAGAAGAACACCCGGCCGGGCCGGCCGGCCAGCTCGAGCAGCCGCTCGGCCAGGGCGACGCCCGGCTCGTGCATCGCCAGGTTGGAGACGTGGCCGAGGGTCTGCGCCTGCCGCGTGATCGCCTCGACGACCTTCGGGTGGGCGTGGCCGAGGATCGTCGTGGCGATGCCGCCGAGCAGGTCGGTGTACTCGCGGCCGTCGACGTCCCAGACGGTGGCGCCGGCGCCGCGGGCGAGCGCGACCGGCGGGGTCCTGTAGTTGCCCATCATCACGGCCGACCAGCGGGTGGCCAGCTCCTCGGTGCGGGTCATGCCGGCTCCTCCCGGTGCGCGGTGTCCGAGTCGGCGGCCGGGACGACCATCGTCCCGGTCCCCTCGGTGGTGAACATCTCCAGCAGCAGGGCGTGCGGCGCGCGGCCGTCGACCACGGTCGCGCGCTTCACCCCGCCGTTGACCGCCCGCAGGCAGGCGGTCATCTTCGGGACCATCCCGGCGTCCAGGGTGGGCAGGATCTCGGCCAGCTCGGCGGCGTCGATCTGCTGCACCAGCGAGTCCCGGTCGGGCCAGTCGGCGTAGAGCCCCTCCACGTCGGTGAGGACGACGAGCTTCACCGCCCCCAGCGCCACGGCGAGCGCGGCCGCGGCGGTGTCGGCGTTGACGTTGTGCACGACGCCGTCGGCGTCCGGGGCGACGGTGGCGACCACCGGGATGTGCCCGGCCTCGAGCAGGGCGGCGACGGGAGCGGGGTCGACGGCGACCACGTCACCGACCAGCCCGACGTCGACCGGGCGGCCGTCGACCAGGGCGTGGGTGCGGGCGGCGGTGAACAGCCCGCCGTCCTCCCCGGAGAGGCCGACGGCCAGCGGGCCGTGCTGGTTGATCAGCCCGACGACCTCCGGGGTGACCTGACCGGTGAGCACCATCCGGACGACGTCGATCGTCTCGGGCGTGGTCACCCGCAGGCCGCCGCGGAACTCGCTCTCGATACCGAGCCGGCCGAGCATCTCGGTGATCTGGGGGCCACCGCCGTGCACGACGACCGGGTGGATGCCGCAGGTCCGCAGGAACACCATGTCCTCGGCGAAGGCCCGCCGACACTCCTCGTCGACCATGGCGTGCCCGCCGTACTTCACGACGACGACGTTGCCGTGGAACTCCTTGAGCCACGGCAGCGCGCCGGTGAGGACGGCGACCTTCTGCCGGTCCCCCTCGGGGTCGTAGGTGCGCATGACCCGCCGGGTGCCGATGGTCCGCGGTGGCCGGAGCTCGTCGACCCGGACGTCGGGCGGGGTGGGGTCCTGGGGTGCTGCGTCGCTCATGTCGAGTAGGCCGAGTTCTCGTGGACGTAGGCGAGGGACAGGTCGTTGGTCCAGATCGTCGCCTCGTCGGTACCCGCCCGGAGGTCGACGTCGATGGTGATCGCCCGGCCGGTGAGATCGACGCCCTCGCGCGGGTCGCCGATCGCGCCGCCCCGGCAGACGGTGACCCCGTTGATCGTCACGTCCACCCGGTCGGGCTCGAAGGCGGCGTCGGTGGTGCCGATCGCGGCGAGCACCCGGCCCCAGTTGGGGTCGTTGCCGAACAGCGCCGTCTTCAGCAGGTTGTTGCGGGCGCAGGCCCGGCCGGCGGTGAGGGCGTCCTCGACGCTGGCGGCGTTGCGGACGGTGATCGCGATGTCCTTGGTCGAGCCCTCGGCGTCGGCCAGCAGCTGCATCGCCAGGTCGGTGGCCGCGGCGGTGAGCGCCTCGGTGACCTCCTCGGCGCTGGGGGTGATGCCGCTGGCGCCGCTGCTCATGACGATGACCGTGTCGTTGGTGGACAGGCACCCGTCGGAGTCGACCCGCTCGACGCTGACGCTGGTCGCCTGCTTCACCGCCGTCTGCAGCACGTCGGCCGGGACCACCGCGTCGGTGGTGAGGACGACGAGCATCGTGGCCAGGCTCGGCGCGAGCATGCCGGCGCCCTTGGCCATGCCGCCGACCGTCCAGCCGTCGCGGGCCTGCACGGTCGTCTTGGGGACGCTGTCGGTGGTCATGATCGCCAGCGCGGCGTCCTGCCCGCCGTCGGCGCTGAGCGCCTTGGCCGCGGCGGTGACCCCGGCGGTGAGCCGGTCCATGGGCAGCCGGACGCCGATCAGGCCGGTGGAGGCCACGGCGACGTCGATCGCGCCGATGCCGAGCTCGGCGGCCACGTGCTCGGCGGTCGCGTGGGTGTCCTGGAAGCCCTCGGCACCGGTGCAGGCGTTGGCGCCGCCGGAGTTGAGGACGACCGCCTTCGCCCGGCCGGTGGAGAGGACCTGCCGGCTCCACTGCACCGGCGCGGCCGGGAAGCGGTTGGTGGTGAAGACGGCGGCCGCGGCGTCGTCCGGGCCGTCGTTGACGACCAGGGCGACGTCGTGGGCGCCGCTGCTCTTGAGGCCGGCGGCGACGCCGGCGGCCCGGAAGCCCTGCGGGGCGGTCGTGCTCATGCCGGGGCCCCCGCGGAGACGTGGAGCGCCGGCGGAGCGTCTTCGTGGGGTGACCTCACGGGGCCACCCCCACGACCGGGAGGCCGAGGGTCTCCGGCAGGCCGAGGGCGAGGTTGGCGCACTGGAGGGCCGCTCCCCCGGTGCCCTTGGTCAGGTTGTCGACGGCGGCGATGACGACCAGGCGGGCGGCGTCGGGGTCGACCGCGACCTGCAGCGCGACGGTGTTGGCCCCGAGCACCTGCGCCGTCGTCGGCCACTGCCCCTCCGGGAGCAGGTGCACGAACGGCTCGTCGGCGTAGGCCTTCTCGTAGGCCGCCCGGGCCGCGGCGGCGTCCGTGCCGGCGGCCAGCGGCGCCGAGCAGGTGGCGAGGATGCCCCGGCTCATCGGCACCAGCGTCGGGGTGAAGCTCACGCTCACCGGGGCGCCGGCGGCCTGGGAGAGGTTCTGCACCATCTCCGGCGTGTGCCGGTGCACCCCGCCGACGCCGTAGGCGCTGACCGAGCCCATGACCTCGCTGCCGAGCAGGTGCGGCTTGGCTGACTTCCCGGCGCCGGAGGTGCCGCTGGCGGCGACCACGACGACGTCGGGCTCGACCAGCCCGGCGGCCAGCGCGGGAGCCAGCGCGAGGGTGACCGAGGTCGGGTAGCAGCCGGGGACGGCGATCCGCCGGGCGCCGGCGAGCTGCTCGCGCTGGCCGGGCAGCTCCGGCAGGCCGTAGGGCCACGAGCCGGCGTGCTCGCCCCCGTACCAGCGCGCCCAGGCCACCGGGTCGTTGAGCCGGTGGTCCGCGCCGCAGTCGATCACCAGCGTCTCCCCGGGCAGCTGCGCGGCGATCGCGGCCGACTCACCGTGCGGCAGCGCCAGCACCACGACGTCGTAGCCGGCCAGGTCGGCCGCGTCGCTGGGCCGGACCTCGAGGTCGGCGAAGGGCAGCAGGTGGGGCTGGAGCTCTCCGAGGCGTCGGCCGGCACTGGAATTGGCGTGCACCCCGGCCAACCGCAGGTTCGGGTGCCCGGCCAGCAGCCGGCACACCTCTCCTCCCGCGTACCCGGTGGCGCCGGTGACCCCGACCGTCCACGTCTGCCCTGTGTCCACGATGCATGACCATACACGGTCATGCATGAACGTTCACCGGTGTTTCCGGCGACGTGTGCCGGTATCGGAAGCGACACCGTCGTTCGGGGGCCGCAGACGACGGTGTCGCTTCCGATACCGGCGGTCAGGGGAGCGCGGGCCGCCCCCCGCTGGCGGGGCCCGGCGCCGGAGCCCGGGGCGGGACGGGGGTCGCGACGACGATCGAGGTGGTCGTCTGCCCGTGCAGCAGGAACTGGTCCAGCACGCCCTCGAGGGCCGCGACCGAGGGCACGTGCACCCGCAGCAGGAAGCAGTCCTCGCCGGAGACGCGGTGGCACTCGGCCACCTCGGGGACCCGCGCGGCGAGGTCGGCGATCCGCGGCAGCTGCCCCGGGCCCGGCCGGATCCGCACCCACGCCGTGACCGGCAGCCCGAGGGCCGCCGGGTCGACGTCCACCCGGTAGCCCCGGATCACGCCGGTCTCCTCGAGGCGGGCGACCCGCTCGCGGACGGCCGGTGGGGACATCCCGACCCGGCGGGCCAGCTCGGCGGCGCTGCACCGCGGGTCCTGCTCGAGCAGCCGCAGGAGCTCCCGGTTGACGTCGTCGAGCACCGACCTCCCGTCCGGGAGGTCGAGGCGGATCCTGGGGGCGCGACCCGACGGCACCGGCCCATCCTGGCCTTCGATCGCGCCTGGTGTCCGGCCCTCCCGCCTCCGAGGCTCGTCGCATGGCACGACCGGCTCCGCAGCCGACCTGGACACGGCTCCCGCCGCACGTGTGGTTCCTCGTCAGCGCGGTCTTCCACTACCTCGGCCCGGCGTGGGCGGTGCTGCTGTTCGCGCGGGTCGACGTGCTGGGCGTGGCCTGGCTGCGGATCACGAGCGCGGCCCTGGTCCTCGGCCTCTGGCGGCGGCCGTGGCGCCGACTGCGGGGGCTGGACGGGGCGACGCGCCGGCTGCTGGCCGCCTGGGGCGCGCTGCTCGCGGGGATGAACTGTTGCTTCTACCTGGCCGTCGACCGCCTCCCGCTGGGCACGGTGGCCGCGATCGAGTTCCTCCCCGTGGTGGTCCTCGCCGCGGCCGGGGCCCGCACAGGGCGCAACCTGGCCGCCCTCGCAGCGGCCGTGGGCGGGGTCGCACTGCTGACCCACGTGCGGCTGGCGGGCGAGGCGGCCGGCTTCGCGTTCGCCGCCGCCAACGCGGTGCTGTTCGCCGGCTACGTCGTCCTGGGCCACCGGGTCGCCCGCACCGACCGCCTGGCCGGGGTCGACGGGCTGGCGCTGGCCATGCTGACTGCCGCGGTCGTCGCCACCCCGGTCGGGATCGCCGGCGCGGTACCCGCGTTCGCCGACCCGGTCGCCCTGCTGGCCGGTCTCGGCGTCGGGGTCGCCTCCTCGGTGGTGCCCTACGTCTGCGACCAGCTGGCCATGGCCCGCCTCCCTCGGGCGACCTACGCCCTCCTGGTCTCCCTGCTGCCGGCAGCGGCGACCGTCATCGGCGTCGTCGTCCTGGC
The DNA here is from genome assembly GCF_054050095.1 of Geodermatophilus sp. SYSU D01105. NCBI lineage: Bacteria > Bacillati > Actinomycetota > Actinomycetes > Geodermatophilales > Geodermatophilaceae > Geodermatophilus > Geodermatophilus sp. SYSU D01105. Next base: position 230,332 of record NZ_JBJGYR010000005.1, on the reverse strand, counting down.
GCAGGTGCCCGACGCGCGGGAGGTGCTCGGGGTCGCCCTCGTCGTCGCCGGGGTGGCGCTGCACCGGCCGGCTCAGGCCAGCGGGTCGCCCTCCCCGTAGGGGCGCAGCCGCAGCTGCCGCGCGGCGCCGTCCGGCGTGATCCCCCGCAGCACGGCGGGGTCGTCGACGCCGGCCCGGAGGAAGCGGCCCGACCACGCGTCCAGCTCACCGGCGGCGATCGCGCAGACCAGTGCCACGACCCGGTCGGGCTCGGTCCAGTCGGTGCGGTCGCGGTGGATGGGCATCCGCGCGGTCATGTCGGTGCGGACCACGCCGGGTGCGACGTCGAAGGCGCGGACGGCGGTGCCCTCGAGCGCGTCGTGCAGCGCCTCGGTGACCCGCATCAGGCCGGTCTTGGCCACCGAGTAGGCCGAGTACTCGGGGCGGGGCTGGACGCTCATCCCGCTGGCCAGGTTGACGACCCGGCCCCGGTTGCGCAGCACCATCCACGGCACGACGGCGCGGCTGAGGAGGAACGCGCCCCGGATGTGGCTGGTCACGACGTCCCACCACTGGTCCGGGTCGGCCTCCCACAGCGGCTCCTCGGCGGCGTCGATGAGCCCGGCGTTGTTGACCAGCAGGTCCACCGGGCCGGCCTCCTCCCGGACCCGCCCGACGGCGTCCTCCACCGCCGCCCGGTCGGTGACGTCGGCGGCGACGGCGAGGGTGCGCGCCCCGGTGGCCGCGGCGACCTCGTCCATCGCCGCGGCCAGGCGCTCGGCACCGCGGGCCAGGCCCGCCACCGTGGCGCCGCGCTCGGCCAGGCCCCGCACGAGGGCCCGGCCGATGCCGGTACCGGCCCCCGTCACCAGGGCGACGGTGCCGTGGAGTGCAGCGACCCCGTCCCCGTTTCCGCCGGCCCCCTGCAGGGTCCCGCTGCGAGCCTGCGAGTGGCGGGGGGCCGGGGGTCCTTCGTCAGGCACGGAGGTGTGCTCCCGTCCGGTCGGCGGCGGCGGCCACCGCGGCGTCGCGCACCGCGGTGGCCTCCTCGCTGGTGAGCGTGCGGTCGGGCGCCCGCAGGGTCAGCGCGTAGGCCAGCGAGCGCGATCCGGCGGGCACCGGCGGGCCGGTGTAGACGTCGAAGAGCCGCAGCGACTCCAGCAGCTCCCCGGCGCCCGCGCGGAGGGCGGCCTCGACCTCGGCGGCGGCCACGTCGTCACCGACGACGAGCGCGACGTCGACCAGGACCGGCGGGAAGGTGGACACGCGCGGGCCGACCGGCACCGGGGCCGGCGGCAGCGCGTCGACGTCGAGCTCCATGACCGCGGTGCGGGCCGGCAGGTCCAGCGCGGCGCACACCCGCGGGTGCAGCTCCCCGGCGTGCCCGACGACCCGGTCACCCACCAGCAGCTCGGCGCAGCGCCCCGGGTGCCAGGGCGCCCGCTCCCCCGCGCGCACGGTCAGCTCGACGCCGGCGGCGGCCGCCACCCGGCGCGCGGCCTCCACCGCGTCGGCCCAGACCGCCGGGCGGCCCGGTCCCCACCAGCCGCGTGGCTCGCGGTTGCCGGCCAGCGCCACGCCGACGTGCCACGGCTGGGCGGGCACCGCGCCGAGCAGCGCGGCGAGGGTCTCGTCGTCCGGACGCCGGTCGACGCCGGGCAGCGGAGCGGGGCTGCGCCCCCCGCCGGGGAAGACCGCACCGTGCTCGAACAGGGCCAGGTCGCGCTGCCCGCGGGAGAGGTTGCGGGCCAGCGCGGCCAGCAGGCCCGGCAGCAGCGTCGTGCGCAGCGCCGGCTCCTCCTCGGACAGCGGGTTGCGGACGACGACGACCTCGCGGCGGGGGTCGTCCTCGGCCAGGCCGAGGGCGTCGAGCACGGCCGGCCCGGTGAACGGGTAGGACGGCGCCTCGACGTAGCCGGCCTCGGCGAGGGTGCGGCCGATCGCGCGGCGGCGGCGCTGGGTCTCGGTGAGCCCCCGGCCGGGTGGCGCGGTGGGCAGCACCGACGGGACGTCGTCGTAGCCGGCCAGCCGGACGACCTCCTCGACCAGGTCGGCCGGGTCGGTGAGGTCGGGACGCCACGGTGGCGGGGTGACCGTCAGCGGCCCGGCGTCCCCGTCGACCGTGCAGCCGACCGTGGCCAGCAGCTCGGTCACCTGCGCGGCCGGGTAGGGGACGCCGGCGACCCGGCCGGGCAGCCCCGGGTCCAGGGAGATGGTCGGCCGCGGGCCGCGGGTGTCGACGTCCACCGGCGTGCCGACGACGCGGGCGCCGCCGTACTCCCCGAGCAGCGCCGCGGCGCGGGCGAGCGCGACCATGGTCATCTCCGGGTCGACACCGCGCTCGAAACGCTTGGCCGCCTCGCTGGGCAGCCGGTGCCGGCGGGCGGTGCGGGCCACCCCGGTCGGCTCCCAGTGGGCCGCCTCGAGCAGCACGCGGGTCGTCCCGTCGCCGATCTCGGTGGACGCCCCGCCCATGACCGCGGTTAGGCCGATCGGGCCGGAGTCGTCGGTGATGAGCAGGTCGTCGGGGTGGAGGGCGCGGTCGGCGCCGTCGAGGGTGGTGAGCCGCTCCCCCTCGCGAGCCCGCCGGACGACGATCGGGCCCTGCACCCGGTCGCGGTCGAAGGCGTGCATCGGCTGGCCGAGCTCGAGCATCACGTAGTTGGTGACGTCGACGGCGAGCGAGATGCTGCGGACGCCGGACTGCGCCAGCCGCCGGCGCAGCCACCAGGGGCTGGGCGCGCTGGGGTCCAGGCCCTCCAGTGCGATCATCGAGAACCGGTCGCAGCGGTCGGCGTCCGCGACGGAGACCTGCCAGGCCGGCTCGCCCGACCAGGCCGGCGCGGTGGCCGCGCCCGGGTCGCGCCAGTCGACCCCCAGACCGGTGCCCATCTCGCGGGCGATGCCGCGCATGGACAGGCAGTAGCCGCGGTCGGGGGTGACGGCCAGCTCGATGACGACGTCGTCGAGGCCGACCACCGGGCCCGCCGGGGTGCCCGGGGCCGGCGCGTCGTCGCCCAGCACCAGGATCCCGGTGTGGTCCTCGCCGACCCCGAGCTCCCGGGCCGAGGAGATCATCCCGTCGGAGATCCGGTCGTAGGTCTTCCGCGAGGCGATCGCGAAGCCGCCGGGCAGCACGGCCCCGGGCAGCGCGACGACCACCGCGTCACCGGCGGCGAAGTTGCGGGCGCCGCAGACGATGCCCCGGGGCTCGGGCTCCCCCACGTCGACCTGGCAGAAGCGGATCGGCTTCTTGAAGCCGGTCAGCTCCTCGATCTCCAGCACCCGGCCGACGACGAGCGGCCCGGTGACCTCCTCCAGGCGGTGGATCTCCTCGACCTCCAGGCCCAGCCGCACGAAGGCGGTGTCGAGGTCCTCGACGGCGATGCCCCCGGGCAGGTCGACGTACTCGGCCAGCCAGCCGATGGGGACCCTCACTGCTGCTCCGTCCTGGGGGTGGTGTCGGTGGTCGCGGGCACGGCGGTCACTGCTCCGCGGCGAACGCCGTGGTGAACCGGACGTCGCCCTCGATCATGTCGCGCATGTCGCCCACGCCCGAGCGGAACTGCAGGGCGCGCTCGATGCCCAGGCCGAAGGCGAAGCCGCTGTACTCCTCGGGGTCGACGCCGCAGGCGACCAGCACCCGGGGGTTGACCATCCCGCAGCCGCCCCACTCGACCCAGCGCGGGCCGTCGCGGTGCTCGGGGAACCAGACGTCGAACTCCGCCGACGGTTCGGTGAAGGGGAAGTACGACGGCCGCCAGCGGGTCACCGCGTCGGCGCCGAACAGCGTGCGGGCGAGCTGGTCGAGCGTGCCGCGCAGGTGGGCCATGGTCAGCCCGCGGTCGACGGCCAGGCCCTCGATCTGGTGGAAGACCGGGGTGTGCGTCGCGTCGAGCTCGTCGGTGCGGTACACGCGACCGGGCGCGACGACGTAGATCGGCGGGGTGCGCGACAGCATCGTGCGGGCCTGCACCGGGCTGGTGTGCGTGCGCAGCACCAGGCCGGAGTCCTCGGGGGCGACGAAGAAGGTGTCCATCATCGTGCGCGCCGGGTGGTCACGGCCGATGTTGAGCGCGTCGAAGTTCAGCCACTCGGCCTCGACCTCCGGGCCGTCGGCGACCTCGTAGCCCATGCCCACGAAGACGTCGGCGATCCGCTCGGTCAGCGTGGTGAGCGGGTGCCGCGCGCCGCGCGGGGTGCGGTCCCAGGGCAGGGTGACGTCGACCCGCTCCTCGGCCAGCACCCGGGCGTCGCGCTCGGCCTCCAGCTGGGCGCGGCGGGCGGCGTAGGCGTCGGTCACGGCGACCCGGGCCGCGTTCACCCTCTTGCCGGCGTCCGACCGCGCCGCCGGCGGCAGCGCGCCCAGCTCGCGGCGGGCCAGCAGCACCGGCGCCCGGTCGCCGAGGTGGGCCGGCCGGACGGCGGCGAGCGCCTCCAGGTCACCGGCCTCCGCGAAGGCCTCCAGGGCCTCGGCGACCGCGGCGTCGAGGGCCTCGGCGGAGAGCGCGGCGACCTGCTTGGGGTCGTAGGGGTCGTTGGCGCCAGACACGGGAGGCCATTCTGCCCGTCGGCCCCGCTGCCCCGCGCACGGGTTTGCCGAGGGGGTGCACCGTGCCCGCCCGACCGCCGAGTCCTGCGAACTCGTGGCCGTCAGCGGCTGATGGCCACGAGTTCGCAGGACCGGGGTGGACGGCGACCGCGCGGCCCCGGCCAACGAGGCGAGGACTCCTGCCGACCTGCCGCGGGAGCGCGGGCCGGCCGCGCGGGGGGTGCTAGAACCGGGGCGGGGTGCGCGCCGGGCGTGCCGGGGCGGAGGTCCGCAGTGGCGGTGCTGCTGGCGCTGGCCAGCGCGGTGGTCTACGGGATGGCCGACTTCTGCGGTGGCCTGGCCTCCCGTCGGGCGACCGCGTTCGCCGTCGTCGCTCTCTCGCAGGCCGCCGGGCTGACCGCGCTGCTGTTCCTGCTGCCCTGGCTCGGCGGCGACCCGACCCCCGCCGACCTGCTGTGGGGCGCCACCGCCGGCGTCGCCGGTGCCGCCGGGCTGGTCCTCTTCTACCGCGCGCTGGCCGGGGGCGTGATGAGCGTCGTGGCCCCGGTGACGGCGGTGTCGGCCGCGGCTCTGCCGGTGGTGGTCGGCCTCGGCTTCGGCGAGCGCCTGGCGTGGTGGGCGGTGGTCGGCATCGGGCTGGCGCTGGTCGCCGTCGTCCTGGTGGCCGCCGAGGAGGGCCTGGGCTCGCTGCGCCGGGCCCGCCCGTCCAGCCTGGTGCCCGCACTGGCCGCCGGCGCCGGCTTCGGCCTGTTCTTCGTGCTGCTCGACGGCACGCGCGAGGCCGCCGAGCTCAGCCCGCTGGTCGCCGCCCGGGTGGTCTCGGTGGCGCTGGTCGTGGTCCTGGCGCTGTCGACGCGCCAGTCGCTGCGGGTGCCCCGGGCCGCCCTGCCGATCGTGCTGGTGGCCGGCCTCGGCGACATGACGGCCAACGCGCTGTTCCTCCTCGCCACCCAGCAGGGGCAGCTGGCCATCACCGGCGTGCTCGCCTCGCTGTACCCGGTGAGCACCGTCGTCCTGGCCCAGGTGGTGCTCCGCGAGCGGCTGGCCGGCACGCAGGTCGCCGGGCTGGCCGCCGCCGGCGCCGCCGTCGTCCTCATCGCGCTGCCCGCCTGACCTCCTCCGATGGGATGAGGGGACGCCGTCCCGGCTCATCGACGGGGCGGCCCTGTCCGATGACGCAGGCGTGGGACCCTCTACGGCCGTGACCCGGACCACGATCGACGACGTGCTCGGGCACGGCGCCGTCCGCAGCGTCTTCCAGCCCATCGTCGACCTCGACTCCGGGTCCGTCGTCGCCTACGAGGCCCTGGCGCGGGGACCGGAGGGCCCGCTGGAGCGGCCCGACGCCCTGTTCGCCGCCGCCCGGGAGGCCGGCCGGCTGGCCGAGCTCGACGCCGCCTGCCGCGCCGCGGCGCTGACCGGCGCGCTCGCGCAGGGGCTGACCGCACCGCTGACCCTGTTCGTCAACGTCGAGCCCGAGGTGCTCGACCGGGCGCCGATGGAGGAGCTGCTCGGCATCGCGTCGGCGGCACCGGGCGGGCTGCGGGTGGTCCTGGAGATCACCGAGCGCGCGCTGGCCGCCCGGCCGGCGGAGCTGCTGCGCACCGTCGAGCGGGTGCGGTCGGTCGGCTGGGGCGTCGCCGTGGACGACGTCGGCGCCGAGCCGCTGTCGCTGGCCTTCATGCCGCTGCTGCGCCCCGACGTGGTCAAGCTCGACCTGCGGCTGGTGCAGGAGCGGCCCAGCCCCCAGATCGCCGAGATCATGAACGCGGTCAACGCGCACGCCGAGCGCACCGGCGCGGTGGTGCTCGCCGAGGGCATCGAGGACGCCGACCAGCTGGCCATGGCCCGCGCGCTGGGAGCCACCCTCGGCCAGGGCTGGCTGTTCGGCCGCCCGGTCCCCGGCGCACCGACGCGCGCGCTGTCCCTGCCCTCGCAGCGGCCGGACTCCGTCACCGAGGACGCCGCCGTCTCCCCCTTCGCCTGCCTGCCCGACGGCGTCCCCCTGCGGCAGGCCCCCAAGGCGCTGCTCATCGAGCTGTCCAAGCAGCTCGAGCGCGAGGCGCTGCGCCTGGGTCCGGCGTCGGTCGTGGCCGCCACCTTCCAGGAGGCCCGCCACTTCACCCCCGCGCCCGGGCTCGGCACCGCGTAGTTGGTGGGCCGCACGGGTTTCGTCGCCGCGGGGGGCGCGCACGGGCGGGGGGCGCCCCCCCCGGGCCGGGGCGCCCCCCCCCTCGACCCGGCCGACCCCGTCCGCGGCGAGTGGGACGTCGCCGTCCTGGGCCCGCACTTCGCCGCGGCGTTGCTCGCCCGCGACCTCGGGGACGACGGCCCCGACGAGGAGCGGCGGTTCGCCTACGCCCTGACCTACGACCGCGACACCGTCACCCGGGCCGGCGCGGCGCTGCTGGCCCGGGTGGCGCCGCGGCCCGGCGCCCCGGCCTGGTCGGCCGCCGCCGTCGCGGTCCCTCCGCCGAGCGCCGTCCCCGCCGGCCTGCCGGCGGCCGACGCCCTGCTCCACCGCGCCCTGGAGGCGCTGCCCAGCGGGATCTCGGTCGTCGACGTCCGGCTCCCCGACCAGCCGCTGGTCTACGTCAACCCGGCCTTCGAGCGGCTCGCCGGTCTCCCGCGCGAGCAGGTGCTCGGCCGCAACTGCCGCTTCCTGCAGGGCACCGACACCGACCCGGCCGCCGTGGCCGAGGTCCGCCGGGCGGTCGCCGCGGGCGAGGAGTGCCGGGTCACCGTGCTCAACCACCGCGGGCCGGACCGGACGCCGTGGTGGAACGAGCTGCACCTGACCCCGGTCCCCGGTCCGGACGGCGAGGTCGCGCAGTACATCGGCGTCCAGGTCGACGTGACCGCGCGGGTGGAGGCCGAGCGCGCGCTGGCCCGGGAACGCGACCGCGCCTCGGGCTACCGGGTCCGCCTGCAGGAGCTGGCCGGCACCGACCCCCTGACCGGGCTGCCCGACCGCCGGCGACTGGCCGAGGAGGTCGAGACGGCGATCTGGAGCGCCCGGGCCGGCGACGACGCGCTCGCCCTGCTCCTCGTGGACGTCGACGGCGTCATCGCGGCGAACGGCATGTGGGGCCACGGCGCCGGTGACGACCTGCTGTGCGCCGTCGCCGAGCGGGTGCGGGCGGTCCTGCGCCGGCGCGACCTGGTGGCCCGGCTCGGCGGCCACGAGCTCGTGGTCGCGCTGCGCGAGCTGGACCCGCGGACCGCCGGGGAGGAGGCGCGCCGGATCGCCGGCGCGCTGCTGGAGGCCGTGCGCGGGCCGGTGCGGGTCGCCGGCGGTGAGCTGCCGGCCGGGGTGCGGGTGGGCGTCAGCGTCTTCCCCGAGGACGGCGCGGACTTCGCCGACCTGCTCCGGACCGCCGCCCTGCGCCGGTACGAGCGACCGGGGACCCCGACCGCCGACCGCTGACACCGCGGCGCCGCTGATCGGCCCCGAGGCAGGGCCCCGCCGCGAGCCTGCGAGGGGCGGGGGGCGGCGGGTCCTCCTACTGGGCCAGCTGGGTCGTGTAGAGGCAGATCGCCGCGGCCGCGGCCAGGTTGAGGCTCTCCGCCCGGCCGCGCATCGGGATGCGCACCCGCGCGTCGGCGAGCGCGGCGAGCTCGGCCGGGACGCCGCGGGCCTCGTTGCCGAACAGCCAGACGACGGGGCCGGCCAGCCGGCCGGCGGCGGCGACCTCGTCCAGGGCGGCCTCACCCCCGCCGTCCGCGGCGAGCACGGTGACGCCGGCGGCCTGCAGCCGGGGCAGCACCTCCGGCAGCGACGCCCGGCGGACGACGTCGACGTGGAAGAGGCTGCCCGCGCTGGAGCGCACCGCCTTCCCGCCGTAGGGGTCGGCCGACCCCGCGCCGAAGAGCACCGCACCGGCGCCGCACGCGTCGGCGGTGCGCAGCACGGTGCCGGCGTTGCCCGGGTCGGCCAGTTCGGCGAGGGCGACGGCCAGGGCCGGCGGAGCGGCCACCACCGCGTCGGCCGGCACGTCCCGGAGCTCGCAGACGGCCACCAGCCCCTGCGGGGTGACCGTCTCCGACAGCGACGCGGCGGCCCTCCCGGTCACCGGCCGCACGGGCACCGGCGTCCCGGCCAGCAGGTCGGCGTGCGCGGCCGCGGCCGCCTCGGTGACGAACACCTCGCGGACACCGGCGGGCGTGGCGAGCGCCTCGGCGACGGCCTGCCGCCCCTCGGCGAGGAACAGCCCAGCCGCGTCCCGCCCGGCGCGGCGGGTGAGCTTGCGCGCGGCCGCGACCCGCGCGGACCGCTCGGTCAGCGGCTCGGTCATCGCCCCTCCTCCAGTGTCGGGCCCGGACACACCGACGCCGCCGGTGCCGGTCGCAGAGGACCGGGCACCGACGGCGTCGGCGAGGTGCGTGCGCGCCTCAGGCGGCCTGGTCGCCGGCCGGGGCGGCGGCGACGGCGGCGCGGGCCGTCTCCACGAGGGCGGCGAAGGCGGCGGGCTCGTTGACGGCGAGCTCGGCGAGCACGCGGCGGTCGAGCTCGATGCCGGCCAGCTTCAGGCCCTGCATGAACCGGTTGTAGGTCATGTCGTTCTGCCGCGCCGCGGCGTTGATGCGGGTGATCCACAGCTTGCGGAAGTCACCCTTGCGCACCTTGCGGTCGCGGTAGTTGTAGGTGGCCGAGTGGAGGATCTGCTCCTTGGCCTTGCGGTACAGGCGGGACCGCTGACCGCGGTAGCCGCTGGCGGCCTCGAGGGTCGTCCGGCGCTTCTTCTGGGCGTTGACCGCCCGCTTCACGCGTGCCACGTGAGTGCTCCTGTCTTCTCGTCAGTACGGGCGCTCAGAGGCCCAGCAGCTTCTTGAGGCTCTTGGTGTCGGCCGGCGAGATGACCTGGTCCTGGTCCAGCCGGCGCTTGCGGCGCGAGGACTTGTGCTCGAACTTGTGCTGGTTGTTCGCCTGCTCGCGCATGAGCTTCCCGCTGCCCGTCACGCGGATGCGCTTCGCGGTGCCCTTGTGGGTCTTCTGCTTCGGCATGTCCTCGGTCCTCGTTCGTGTGTGTCGGCGCCGCGCGGCAGCGTGCAGCTGCGCGACGGCGCCGGCCGTCTCGGTGGTGCGGTGGGCGCCCCCCTGCAGGCCCCGCCGCGCGTGCGCGTGGCGGGGGCAGGTGGGGCCTCCCTCAGCCCTGCGGGCCCTGTCCCTCGGCCGCCTGCTTCTCCGCCTTCGCGTGGCGGCGGGAGGCGTCGGTCGCCGCCTGGTTCCGGTGCGGGGCGATCACCATGACCATGTTGCGGCCGTCCTGCTTCGGGTTGGACTCGACGACGCCGAGCTCGGCGACGTCGGCGGCCAGCCGCTGGAGCAGCCGGTAGCCCATCTCCGGCCGGGACTGCTCGCGGCCGCGGAACATCACGGTGATCTTGACCTTGTCGCCGCTCCGGAGGAAGCGCTCGACGTGGCCCTTCTTGGTCTCGTAGTCGTGCGGGTCGATCTTGAGGCGCAGCCGCATCTCCTTGATGACGGTGAGCGCCTGGTTCCGCCGGGCCTCGCGGGCCTTCTGGGCGGACTCGTACTTGAACTTCCCGTAGTCCATGAGCTTGGCGACCGGCGGCCGGGCCATGGGCGCGACCTCGACGAGGTCGAGCTCGGAGTCCTGGGCCAGGCGCAGCGCCTCGCCGATCGGCACGATGCCGACCTGCTCGCCCTCGGGGCCGACCAGGCGGACCTCGGGGACGCGGATACGGTCGTTGATGCGGGGCTCGGTGATGGCCTCTCCTCTGCTGTTGCCGGGGAGGAGTCGCGCCCGTCCGGATGCCGGAGGAGACGAGGGCCCCGCGAGCGGTGTGCTCACGGGGCCCACTCTCCGGGGTGCGCGAGCGGTGGCTCGCGCGCGCCGCGGCCGACCGGCCGAGGCCGGTCCACCGCGATCCGGGGACCTGGGCGCCTGTGACGGCGCCAGGTGGGAGCGGGCTCCTCTTGGTCAGCGGCCCGGGGCGGGGCCGCTGTGTGGTTCGCGCGCCTCGGTGTAGCGGGGAGGCACGCCCATGCTACAGCGCCGAGGGCGCCCTGGTCATTCCCGGGGTCGCGGGGTCACTCGTCGTACAGCAGCGGCGGGGGCGCCGGTTGCTTGGCCCGGTCGGCGGCGAGCAGCGCGCGCAGGCCCTCGACGGCGGCCGCGGCGCGCTCGCCGTCGGCCGCCTGCAGGGCGAGGACGGCGAACTCGTCGTCGCTGGTCAGCAGCACCGTCGCCCACTTGAAGCGAGCGTCGAACCGGATCGCGCGGACCGCCGTCCACGGCACCGCCCGCTCCCCCACCAGGTTGCGCACGCGGATGCCGGAGGCGTCGGCGTCCACCCGCGGGCGGCCCAGCGCCAGGATGCCGGCGCCGAAGACCAGCCCCAGCCCGACGACCGCGACCTGGTCGGCGGTCGTGTACCGGACCACCCCGGAGTCGTCGGACCCGAGCGTCACGCCGACGTAGGTGAGGACGGCGACCACGACCGCGGCGACGAGCGCGCACAGCAGCCGCCACCGGCGCGGGACGGCGGAGACCGAGGACGGGGGCGGAGGCGGCGGCACGCCCCCATGGTGGCAGGTGCCGGCTGGCAGAGTGCCCGCCGTGGAGGACGCCGCCGCGGTGCTGGCCGGCCGGGTGCGGGCGGCCGTCCCCCGGCTGGGCCGCACCCGCCTGGTGTGCGTGGACGGGCCGGCCGGGTCGGGCAAGACGACGCTGGCCGGCCGGCTGGCCACCCGGCTGGACGCGCCGGTCGTGCACATGGACGACCTCTACGCCGGCTGGACGATGACCGGCGCGTTCGCCCGGCTGGCCGCCGGCGTGCTGCGCCCGCTCGCCGCCGGACGTCCGGGCGCCTACCACCGGTTCGACTGGGCGGCCGGCCGCTTCGAGGTGTCGACCACGCCGGTGCCACCGACCGACGTGCTGGTGGTCGAGGGGTGCGGCAGCTGCCCGCGGGCGGCCGACCCGTGGGCGGTGCTGCGGATCTGGGTGGAGGCCCCGCCGGAGGTGCGCCTGGCGCGCGGGCTGGCGCGTGACGGCGCCGCGCTCGAGCCCGAGTGGCGCCACTGGCAGCGCACGGAGGCGGCCGTGTTCACGGCGGAGGGCACCCGGGAGCGCGCCGACGTCCGGGTGGACGGGACGGCGCCTACCGCAGGAGAGACCCCCGTCCGAGGGGCCGGACGACTAGGCTGACGAGGCGCTGCCGTCCCGTCCAGCACCCGGCGGAGGCGAGCGGCTGAACGGATGGGGTGCGCGTGCAGCAGAGCCGATCGATCGACCTGCCCCTCGCCGACGAGCTGTCGGCCGTCTTCGCCCGCATGTCCGGGCTGCTGCTGTCCGAGGAGACCGTGGCCACCGCCCTCGGCCTGGTCAGCTCGCTGGCCGTGGACACCGTGCCCGGCGCGGTCGGGGCGGGCGTCTCGGTCATCGACGAGCGGGGCCGCCGCAGCTCGGGGGCGACGTCCCCCCGGGTCGAGCAGGCCGACGCCCTCCAGTACCAGTTCGACGAGGGTCCCTGCCTGGCCGCCACCGCGGGCCGGAGCATGGTCCGCGTCGACGACCTGGCGACCGACCCGCGGTGGCCCCGGTGGTCCGGAGCCGTCCTGCCACTGGGCCTGCGGTCGGCGCTCAGCGCCCCGATGGTCGCCGGGGACAGCGCGCTGGGCGCCCTCAAGGTGTACGCCGAGCAGCCCCGGACCTTCGACGCCCACAGCGAGCAGCTCCTGGCGATGTTCGCCGCGCAGGCGGCGATCCTCGTCGCCAACGTGCAGACCCACGAGCGGGCCCGGCGGCTCAGTGACGGGCTGCGCAGCGCGATCGGCACCCGGGACCTGGTGAGCACGGCCAAGGGGGTGCTGATGGCGCGGCACGGTGTCAGCGACGACGTCGCCTTCGGCATGCTCGTCGCCCGCTCCGGCGAGGACGGCGGCACGCTGCCGGAGGTCGCCCGCGCGGTCGTCGACTCCGCCTTCCGTCGGAGACGGTGATGGACGGGCCCGGGCCGGCCGTCTCCGAGGAGGAGCACCGCCGGGCGCTGCGCGCGGCCGTCGAGCTGGCCGACCTCACGCTCGAGCAGCTGTGGACCCGGTACTTCTCCCTCGGCGGCAACGCCGACCTGGTGGAGCTCGAGGCCCACCTCGAGGGTCTGCTGTCGCTGCCGGCGGCCGAGCGCAACGTGCTGGCGCACACGGTCAACGAGCGGCTCGACGAGCTGTTCAGCCAGCGGCGGGTCCCCTACAGCTCCGCCGTCCGCGCGCGCCGCCCCTCCACCGGGCCGCTCGCGGCGCTGCTGTACCTGGTGGAGGCCGCCCGCACGGCGCCGCCGGACCGGCTGGGGGCGCTCGCGGCCGAGGCCGGGCGGGCCATGGGCGTGGGGGTCACCGTCCACGTGGCCGACCACGAGCAGCGGCGGTTGTGGCCGCTGCCCTCGACGGGCACCACCCGCGGCGAGCCCCTCACCGTCGACGGCACCCTGCCGGGACGGGCGTTCCAGGCGGCGCGGGTGCTCCCGTCGGAGGCGAACGGCGCGCTGCGGCTGTGGGTGCCGATCCTGGACGGCGCCGAGCGGGTCGGCGTCCTCGAGGTGCGGGTGGACTCGGAGGTCGAGCTCTACGACCCGGCCGTGCGCGACGAGTGCCGGTGGCTGGCCGGGCTGGTGGGGCACCTGGTCGCCTCGATGGGGCAGTACGGCGACGCCCTGGAGGCGGCGCGGCGGACCCGGGCCCGCACCCCCTCCGCGGAGTTGCTGTGGCAACAGCTGCCGCCGCTCACCGCCGCCAGCGACGCCTTCGTCCTCGCCGGTCTCCTCGAGCCCGCCTACGACGTGGGGGGCGACGCCTTCGACTACGCGCTGTCGGAGGGGACCGTGTCACTGGCGATCGTGGACGCCATGGGCCACGGGCTGCCGGCCGGGCTGCTGGCCGCCGCGGCCCTCTCCGCCTACCGCAGCGCGCGCCGCGACGGCCGCGGCGTCTTCGACCAGGCCCGGGTCATCGACGAGGTGCTCGCCGAGACCTTCCCGGGCAGTGCCTTCGCCACCGGGGTGCTGGCCGAGCTCGACGTCGCCAGCGGGCGGCTGCGCTACGTCAACGGCGGCCACCCGCCCCCGCTGCTGCTGCGGACGGGGAAGGTGGTCAAGCACCTCACCGGTGGGCGGCGGGTGCCGTTCGGGCTGGGCTCGGGTGCGCTCACCGTCGGCGAGGAGGTGCTCCAGCCCGGGGACTGGCTGGCCCTGCACACCGACGGTGTGACCGAGGCCCGCGATGCGACGGGCGCCTGGTTCGGGGAGGACCGGCTGGCGGACTTCCTGACCCGGGAGGTCGCCGCCGGGCAGCCGCCCCCCGAGACCGCGCGGCGACTCATGCGCGCCGTCCTGGACCACCAGGGCGGGCTGCTGCAGGACGACGCCAGCGTGCTGCTGGCCCGGTGGCTGCCCCCGGCCCCGTCCTGACACCCGGACCCACCCGGGCCCGTCACACGCCCGCAACGACGACCCCGCACCATGGGGTGGTGACGGACCGCCTGCCCGCCCCCGCGCCCGCGGACGAGCCCCTGCCGCTGGCCGGCTACACCGTCGCGGTGACCGCGGCCCGCCGCCGGGAGGAGCTCGGCGCCCTGCTGGCCCGGCGCGGCGCGCGGGTCGTCCACGCGCCGGCGATCCGGATCGTGCCGCTCGCCGACGACGCCGAGCTCGTGGCCGCCACGCGGGCGGTGCTGGAGCGGCCGGTGGAGCTGGTGGTGGCGACCACCGGCGTGGGGTTCCGCGGCTGGCTGGAGGCTGCCGAGGCCTGGGACCTGCCGCTGGTGGAGCACCTGCGCTCCAGCCGGGTGCTCGCCCGGGGACCCAAGGCCCGCGGCGCGATCCGCGGCGGCGGGCTGGTCGATGCGTGGTCACCGGCGTCGGAGTCCTCGGCGGAGGTCCTCGAGCACCTGCTGTCCGGCGCCGAGGGTCCGCTGGAGGGCCGCCGCATCGCCGTCCAGCTGCACGGCGACCCGCTCCCGGACTTCGTCGAGGCGCTGCGCGCGACCGGCGCCGAGGTGCTGACCGTGCCGGTCTACCGCTGGGTGCTCCCCGAGGACGTCGCCCCGGTGCGCCGGCTGGTGGGCACGATCGTGGCCCACGGGGTGGACGCGGTGACCTTCACCAGCGCGCCGGCCGCGGCCAGCCTGCTCGCGGTCGCCGACGAGCTGGGCCGGCGGGCGGAGCTGGTGGATGCGCTGTCCTCCGGCGTCCTGCCGGTGGCGGTGGGCCCGGTGACGGCCGGACCGCTGACCGCCGCCGGGATCCGGTCGGTGCAACCGGAGCGCTCCCGCCTGGGGGCGCTGGCCCGCGAGGTGGTGGCCCGGCTGCCCGAGCGCGACCCGGTGCTGCGCGCGGGCGACCACGAGCTCCAGGTGCGGGGGCACGCCGCGGTCGTCGACGGGCGGCTGGTGGAGCTCGCGCCGGGCCCGATGGCGGTGCTGCGGGCGCTGGCCGCCCAGCCCGGGACGGTGCTGTCGCGGGCGGAGCTGGTGCGGGTGCTGCCCGGCGGGGGCGACGAGCACGCGGTGGAGATGGCGGTGACCCGGCTGCGCGCGGCGCTGGGCGCCCCGCTGGTGGAGACCGTCGTCAAGCGCGGCTACCGGCTGGCGGCCTGAGCGGCGGCGGTGAGATCGGCACAGTGGCGGTCTTCGCGCGCGGGACGAGCGCCACTGTGCAGATCTGGCGGGGAGCGGCGCGGCACTACACGCCGCGCATCGTCGCACCGGGGCGCAGGTAGACCACCCAGGTCACCCCGAGGCAGGCCACGTAGAAGCCGATGAACGCCAGGTAGGCGCCGTCCCCGCTGCCGGTGCTGAGGAACGACTGGCGGAAGGCGAGGTTGACCAGCACCCCGCCGAAGGCGCCGACCGCGCCGGCGATGCCGATGAGCGCCCCGGACATCCGCAGGGCGTGCCGGTCGGCGGCCGCGCTGTCCCCGCCGGCGGCCACCCGCTGCTGGGCCTGGGTGCGGAAGATCGCCGGGATCATCTTGTAGGTGGAACCGTTGCCGATGCCGCTGAGCACGAACAGCGCCACGAAGCCGACGACGAACAGCGGCAGCGACCCCAGCCGGCTGGCCGTCCACACGATCGCCGCGCCGACGGCCATCGCGACGAAGGTCACGCAGGTGATGCGCGCGCCGCCGAAGCGGTCGGCCAGCGAGCCGCCCATGGGCCGGATCAGCGAGCCGAGCAGCGGTCCCAGCCAGGTGAGGGACGCCGCGGCCAGCGGGGTGGCGAAGTCGTCGGTGAACTGGTTCTGCAGCACCTGCCCGAACGCGAACCCGAACCCGATGAACGACCCGAACGTGCCGATGTACAGGAACGACATGATCCAGGTGTGCGGCTCGCGGGCGGCCTCCCGCATCGCCCGCGGCTGGTTGCGCGCGGTCGTCAGGTTGTCCATCAGCAGGGCCGCACCGACGGCGGCCACGACGATGAGCGGGATGTAGACCCACAGGATGACCCGCGGGTGCTCGGCCCCGGCGGTCGCCAGCACCAGCAGGCCTACGAGCTGGACGACGGGGACGCCGAGGTTCCCGCCGCCGGCGTTGAGGCCCAGCGCCCAGCCCTTCAGCCGGTCGGGGTAGAAGGCGTTGATGTTCGCCATCGAGCTGGCGAAGTTGCCCCCGCCGACGCCGGCCAGGCAGCTGACGAGCAGCAGCGTCGAGTAGGAGACCCCCGGTTCCAGGACGACCGCCGTGGCGACGGCGGGGACCAGCAGCAGCGAGGCGCTGACGATCGTCCAGTTGCGGCCGCCGAACGTGGCCACGGCGAAGGTGTAGGGCAGCCGGACGAAGGCCCCCAGCGCCGTGGGCAGCGTGGTGAGCAGGAACTTGCCCGCGGGGTCGATGCCGTAGACCGACTCCGGCAGGAACAGCACCAGCACCGACCACAGGCTCCAGATCGAGAAGCCCACGTGCTCGGAGAAGACGGAGAAGAACAGGTTCCGCCGGGCGACCGCCTTGCCGGTGGACGCCCAGAAGGCGGGGTCCTCCGGACGCCAGTCGTCGATCCAGCGCCCGGACCGGGGCGGGGCGGCGACCGGCGCGGTCGTCGGCGGGGAGGTGCGCGGAGGAGCGGCCATGTCCGGGAACGGTGGCGCGCCGGCGTTCCCCGCCGGTTGCTCCCGGGCTGAACTCGTGTTCCGTTGTGCTCACCGTCGCTGCCCCCCTGTGGTGAGGCCGCGGTCGCCGAGGGTGCACGGACCACGGTGGACCGGAGAAGATCACCGGGTGACTGCGACCGAGGACTCCTCCGCGACCGGCCGCGCGCTCCTGGAGGCCGGCGCGTCGGTCGCCGGCTCCATGAGCCGGGCCGCGGCCGCAGTGGTGTTCGCCGGCCCCGCCGAGCCCGCGCCCGCAGTGCGGATCGACGAGCGGCTGGCCGCGTGCCTGCGGACGGCCGCGGACGAGGCCGCCGCGCTCCCCGTCGCGCGGGAGCGTGCCCGCGCCGGCGCCGTCCTCGCCTTCGCCGTCGAGCACAGCGCGACGCTGTCCCGCAGCGGCCGGCGGGTGCGCGACGACGACCTGTTCGCACCCCGCCCCGGCGGCCGGTCGGCGGCCGACGAGGTCACCGAGGCCGTCGTCACGGCGGCCCGGGCCGCGGCCGACGAGCGGCGGGTGCGGCACCTGGGCTACCTGCTGGCCGAGGTCGCCGCCTCCCCCGACCTGGACGGCGCGCTGGTCGAGCGCGCGCTGCGGCTGGCCGCCGGCCTGACCTGGCGGCAGCTGGCCCTGCTGGCCGGTGTCGGACGCCGCGACCGGCTGCCGCTGCCGATGACCCCGCTCGCCGACGACCCGCGGGCCTGGACGGCGTGGGGCGCCCGCGAGGACCTCACCGACCTGCAGCGCGCGGGCCTGGTCGACCCCCCGCCCGCACAGCCGCGTCCCGGAGGGGCCGCCCTCCCCCGGCTGCGGCCGGCCGACCTGCGGCTGACCCGCCGCGGCGTGCTGGTGCACCGGCTGCTGGCGCTGGGGTTCGTGCGCGACGACGAGGTGGCCGCGGCCCTGGCGACGCTCACTCCTCCCGCCTGACCTCCCCGGGGAACCGCTCCCGCAGGGCGCGGTGGACGGCGTCGGGGTACGGGTCGGCCGCGGCGGTCACCTCCCGCACCAGGTCGAGCGCGGCGGCGGCGCCCGCGCCGAGCGCCGTCCCCTCCGGAGCCGTCGCCAGGACGTCGGCGGCGA
Source organism: Geodermatophilus sp. SYSU D01105 (assembly GCF_054050095.1). NCBI lineage: Bacteria > Bacillati > Actinomycetota > Actinomycetes > Geodermatophilales > Geodermatophilaceae > Geodermatophilus > Geodermatophilus sp. SYSU D01105. Next base: position 212,608 of record NZ_JBJGYR010000005.1, on the reverse strand, counting down.
GCAGCAGCTCGACCGCGAGGACGTCCTCCAGCAGGCCGAGCGCGGTGTCGGCCGTGCGGGCGCTGAGCGGAGCGCCGGTGGCGTGGTCCTCCACGCCGTTGTCCAACGGCGGGACGTCGAGGGTCGCCGGCGCCGCCAGCTGCCGGAGCTCGGCCACCACCGCGGCCGCCGGCGGGCGCAGCGCGAGGCCGTGGGCCGCCGACGGCGGTGGGCCGGCCAGCTGCCGGAAGAACACCTCCCACAGATGGGTCATCCGGCGGTCGCTGAGCTGCCCGACGTGGGCGACGGCGATCCGCAGGGCGTCGCAGGCGATGGCCAGCACCATCGGGTGGAAGTTGCCGTTGCTCACCAGCGCGCGGTCCTCGACCGAGACCAGGGGGTTGTCGGCCGCGGCGGCGAGCTCGGTCGCCACGGCCGCGCGGGTGGCGGTCACGTGCTCGCGCAGGGCTCCGTGGACCTGCGGCACGACCCGGAAGGACAGCGGGTCCTGCACCGAGGCGGCGCCCGCCGGCCCCAGCAGCGCGCTGCCGGCCAGCAGCTCCCGGAGGTGGTCGGCCGCCGCGACCTGCCCGGGGATCCCCTTGGCCCGGCCGACGGCGGGGTGCACGACCGAGGGGTTGGCCCGGATCGCCTCCATCGAGAGCGCGGCGGCGACGTCGGCGGCCGCCGCGGCCCGCGCGGCCCGGGCGACGACCAGCGCCGCCTGGCCCACCGACACCCCGTTGGCCGAGATCAGCGCCAGCCCGTCCTTGCCGCTGAGCTCCAGCGGGCGGATCCCGGCCCGCCGCAGGGCCTCACCCCCGGGCAGGTCCTCCCCGCGGTACCGCGCGCGGCCCACCCCGATGGCGACCTGCGCCATCCCGGCCATCTGCCCGATGTCGGCCGCGCCCACCGACCCGGTCTCGGCCACCACCGGGTGGACGCCGGCGTTGAGCATCGCCACCAGCGTCTCCGCGGCCGCCACCGAGGCGCCCGACCCGCCGCGGGCGATGCCGGCGAGCCGCACGGCCAGCGCCGCGCGGACCACGGGCACCGGCAGCGGCGGGCCGATCCCTCCGGCGTGCGAGAGCACGAGGAACCGCTGCTCGCCGCGGATCTCCTCCTCGGTCAGCCGGGTGTCGCGCAGGTGGCCGACCTGCGTGGTGAGCCCGTAGACCGCGGCGTCCGCGGCGAGGGCGTCGTCGACCACCCCGCGCGCCGCGGCGACGGCATCCCTGGCCCCGGCGTCGAGCTCCACCCGCGCCCCGCCCACCACGGCGAGCAGGTCGTCCACCGACAGCGGCGCGGTGCCGATCGTCACGGTCGTCACGAGGGGCCTCCCGGAGCGGCGGGCGGTGGCCGGCGTGTCCCGACGACGGTAGGCCCGCCGTCCCCCGCCGGGACCCCGATCGCGCGCCGCGACCGGTGACCGGCGCCCCTGGTGGGGACCCGCCCCCGCGCGGACCGTGGCACGCACGGCGTTCGGCACGCGGGAGGGGTCATGGACGGCGAGGCTCTCGACGCACGGGACCGGTGGACCCGGGGAGAGGTCGCCGCCCACCAGCGGCGGGCGCTGCGGGCCCTGCTGGAGCACGCCGTGGCCCGGTCCCCCTACTACCGGGAGGTGCTGGGGCCGGCCGCGGCCGACCGTCCCCTCGCCGACCTCCCGGTGCTCACCAAGGCCACGCTGATGGAGCAGTTCGACCGGATCGTCTGCGATCCGCGGCTGCGCCGGGCCGACCTGGAGGCCCACCTCGCCGGGGACGACCCCGGGCGGTCGTTCCTCGGCGGGTTCCGCGTGGCCACGACGTCGGGGACCACGGGCCGGCGGGCGATCGTCGTCCTCACCGAGCGGGAGGCCGCGACGTGGCGGGCGGTCACCGAGCGGGCGGGGCGCCGGGCCGGGATGCGCCCCGGGCAACGGGTGGCCGCCATCGGCAGCCCGAGCCCCGCGCACCTCACCCGCCAGGTCCTGGCCCCGCCCGGTGGCCCGTCCACGCTGACGGCCGCCACCCCGCTCCCCGAGATGGTCGCCGCGCTGGACGCCGCGCGGCCCGAGGTGCTCATCTGCGCGGCGGGCCTGGGCAGCGTGCTCGCCGACGAGCAGCTGGCCGGGCGCCTGCACATCGCGCCGCGGTCGGTGGCGTTCGGCTCGGAGGCGCTGACCCCCGACCTGCGCCGCCGCGTCCGCGCCGCGTGGGGCGTCGAACCGACCGGCATGTACGCCGCGACGGAGGCGCCGGTGATCGCCTCGAGCACCCCGGAGCACCCCGAGCTCGAGGTCGCCGAGGACGTCGTCGTGCTCGAGGTGGTCGACGAGGACGACCGGCCCGTCCCGGTGGGGGTCCCCGGGGCGAAGGTGCTGGTGACCAACCTCGTGGACCGCGCCCAGCCGCTGGTCCGCTACGAGCTCACCGACGCGGTCACCGAGTCCCCGGGGCCCAACCCGGCCGGCCGTCCCTGGCGCTGCCTGGCCTCGGTGGACGGCCGGACCGCGGACATCCTGCACCTGCCCGGCCCGGGAGGCGCCGTCGTTCCGGTCCACCCGTCGGTGCTCGGCTCGGCGGTGGCCCCCTTCCCGGAGGTCGGCCAGTACGCGTTCGTGTACGACGCGGGTGGCCTGCACACCCGGGTCGTGCTGGGCCCGCGCGCGGCCGCCGACGTGCCAGAACGGCTGCGCGCGGCCCTGGTCGCGGCGGTCACCTCGACCGGCGCCCTGCCGCTCCCGGTCGACGTCGTGCCGGTGGCGTCGCTGGCTCCCGAGGCCGGGGCGAAGTCCCGCCTGGTCCGCACGGCCTGACCTCCGTTGTCCCGGCCGCGCCCCGGTGCCACCATCCCCGTGTGCCCGGCTCCGCCGCCTCCCGGCTGGCCCGGCTGGCCGACGGCTACCTGGTCACCCAGCTGCTGTACGCCTGCGTGGCCCTGGGGGTCCCCGAGGCCCTGGCCGCCGGGCCGCGCAGCGCCGCGGACCTCGCGGCCGAGCTGGGCGCCGTGCCGGGTCCGCTGCACCGCGTGCTGCGGGGACTGGCCGCCGAGGAGGTCCTCGACGAGCTGCCCGACGGCCGGTTCGCCCTCACCCCGGTCGGCGAGTGCCTCCGCGCCGGCGCCCCGGAGTCCCAGCGCGGGGCGGTGACCGCCCGCGCCGAGCTGTACTACCGGGCGGCCGCCGGGCTGCTGGAGGCCGTCCGGGAGGGCGGCACCCCGTTCGACGTCGTCCACGGCCGGCCGTTCTTCGACTTCCTCGCCGCGTCGCCGGAGCGGCTGGCGGCGTTCCGGGCGTCGATGGCCGACCGCTCCGCGCGGGAGGCCGGCGCCGTCGTCGCCGCCTACGACATGACGCCGTTCGCCTCCCTGGTCGACGTGGGCGGCGGCAGCGGCACCCTGCTGCGCGCGATCCGCACCGCCGCCCCGGCCGCGGAGGTCACGCTGTTCGACCAGCCGGGCGTCGTGGCCGGCTCGGACCTGCCCGCGGTCGCCGGCGACTTCTTCGCCGAGGTGCCCGGCGGCGCCGACGCCTACGTGCTGTCCCGGGTCCTGCACGACTGGGACGACGACGCCGCGCGGCGCATCCTGCGCACCTGCCGGACGGCGATGCGGCCGGACTCGGTGCTGCTCGTGGTCGAGGCCGTCCTCCCGGAGCGCGCCGCCGACGACGCGGCCGCGGTGCGGATGGACCTGCACATGCTCGTGCTGCTGCACGGCCGCGAGCGCACCGCCGACGAGTACGCGGCCCTCCTGGAGGCGGCCGACCTGCGCCTCACCCGCGACATCCCCACCGGCGCCGGGGTGCACGTGCTGGAGGCGCGCCCGTCGTGATCCCGCCGTCCGCACTCCCGGCCCCGGCCAGGAGGTCCTCCTAGACCTCCACGACCAGGTCGCCGTCCACCGCGCGCACCGGGTACAGCCGCATCGGCGCCGCACCGGACGTCGCGGCGCCGTCGGACCACCGGTAGGCGTAGAGGTGCAGCGGGCAGACCAGCACGTCGACGTCGGTCTGGCCGTCGGCGAGCGGCCCGCCGGCGTGCGGGCAGGCGGCCTGGGTGGCGTGCACGGACCCGTCGCGCAGCCGGAAGACGGCGACCTGCACGCCCCCGGCGACGAACGCCCGGCCCTCCCCCGGCGGCACCTCCTCGACGCGGCCGACGACGTGCTCGGTGCCGCGCACCGGGGCGGCGGGGCCGGGGACGGCGACGTCGGTGGCCGGCGTCCCCGGGTCGGTGCCCTCGGTCGTCGGGCGGGCCACCTCCAGGTGGGGTGCGCTCATCGGACCGGCACCTCCGGCAGCGGGACCAGCGGGAGGGACGAGCGGAACTGGCCCGGGGTGGCCGGCTCGCGGGCATCCTGGCCCCAGGGGTCGCGGTAGGCGTCGACCGAGCGCTGCATGCCGGCGTCGAGGTCGGCGACGATGCCCTCGCTGTCCTCGAGCAGCACCGCCCTGATCCGCTCGAGCCCGATGCGGGGCACGAAGTCGTAGGTGCGCTCGAGCCAGTTGGCGTTCTCCCGGTAGTACTGCAGGAACCGGCCGGTCAGCTCGATGACGGCCGACGGCGAGTCGACCGTGGCCAGCAGGTCGCCCTTGCGGACCGTGGCCCCGGCGGCACCGCCGACGTAGACCTCCCACCTCCCGTTGCCGACCGCCACCACGCCGACGTCCTTGACGTAGGCCTCGGCGCAGTTGCGGGGGCAGCCGACGACCGCGAGCTTCATCTTCGCCGGGCTCTCGATGCCCTGGAACCGGGTCTCCAGGTCGATGCCCAGCTGCGTGGAGTCGCCCAGGCCGAAGCGGCAGAAGTCGCTGCCCACGCAGGTCTTCACGGTGCGGAAGCTCTTGCCGTAGGCGTACCCGCTGGGCATGCCCAGGTCCGACCAGATCGCCGGCAGGTCCTCCTTGCGGACGCCGAGCAGGTCGATCCGCTGCCCCCCGGTGACCTTGACCATCGGCACCTCGTACGCCTCGGCGACGTCGGCGATGCGGCGCAGCTGGGCCGGCGTGGTCACCCCGCCCTTCATCTGCGGGACGACGGAGAAGGTGCCGTCGCGCTGGATGTTGGCGTGCACCCGGTCGTTGACGAACTCGCCGTCCTTCTCCGGGACGAAGTCCACGCCCCAGACGGTCTTGAGCAGCGAGGTCAGCCCCATCTTCGACCTCGCGTCCTCCTTGCCCCCGGGTGCGAGCGCGGCGAAGACGGCGGAGACGCTGCGCAGATCCTGCTCCCGGACGGCGGCCACGAGGTCGGGCTTGGCCAGGGGGATGCCGGGGACGTACCAGGAGGCCGACGGGTCCTCGGCGAGGTCGCCCTCGGCGGCCCACTCGACGACCTGCCTGACCAGCGACTTGCAGGAGCCGCAGCCCTTGCCGGCGCGGGTGCGGTCCATGACGCCGGACAGCGAGCTGCAGCCGTCGGCGACCACGTCGCAGATGGCCTGCTTGGAGACGCCGTTGCAGTTGCACACCTGGGAGTCGCCGGGCATCTCGGCGACGCCCACCTCCTCGGCGCCGTCGGAGAGGTCCACCAGCAGCCGGATCCGCTCCTGCGGCAGCGGCGCACCCCGGTCGAAGGCCTGGGTCAGGTAGGCGACCTTGCGGGTGTCGCCGAGCAGCGTGGCGCCGATCAGCCGGTCGTCCCGGATGACCACCGACAGGTGCACGCCGCGCCTGGGCTCGGAGATCACGAGGAACTCGTCCTCCTCGCGCTGCGGGGTGTTGACACCCATCGTGGCGACGTCGACGCCGGCCACCTTGAGCTTGGTCGCCGTCCGGCTGCCGTGGTACTCCGCGTCCGGGTCGGTGCCGGTGAGGACGTCGGCGAGCACCGTGGCGTGCTCCCAGGCGGGGGCGACCAGGCCGTACACGGTGCCGCGGTGCTGCGCGCACTCGCCGATCGCGTACACGTCGGGCTCGTCGGTGCGCAGCTGGTCGTCGACGACGATGCCGCGCTCGACCTCCAGGCCCGAGCGGAGGGCGACGTCGGCGTGCGGCCGGACGCCGGTGGCCACGACGAGCAGGTCGCAGTCGATCCGCCGGCCGTCCCCGAGGACGACGCCCTCGACGTGCCCGTCGCCGAGGACCTCGGTGGCCAGCACGTCGAGGTGCACCGCGATGCCGAGGGACTCGACGCTGCGCTTGAGGATCGCGCCGGCCTCGGCGTCCAGCTGGGCGTTCATCAGCCACGGCGCGGCGTGCACCAGGTCGACCTGCAGGCCGTGGCCCTGCAGCGCGCGGGCGGCCTCCAGGCCGAGCAACCCGCCACCCATGACCACCGCCCGCCGGCAGCGGCCGGTCGCCTCCAGCATGGCGCGGGTCTCGTCGATGGTGCGGAAGCCGTACACGCCGGGCAGCAGGCGGCCGTCGTCACGGCGCACCCCGGTCATCGGCGGGATGAACGAGTAGCTGCCGGTGGCCAGCACCAGGTGGTCGTAGGGGGTCACCGAGCCGTCGGAGGCGTGCACCGCCTTGGCCGCGGTGTCAATCCGCTCGGCCCGGACGCCGGCCCGCAGGGTCACCCCGTTGTCGGCGTACCAGTCGTGGCTGTTGAGGACGATGTCGTCCTCGTGCGACTCCCCGGCCAGGACCGGGGAGAGCATGATCCGGTTGTAGTTGCCGTGCGGCTCGTCGCCGAGGACGGTGATCCGGAACTGCTCGCCGCCGCCGCGGTCGAGCACCTCCTCGACGAACCGGGCGCCGGCCATGCCGTTGCCGACGACGACCAGCGAGGCCCGCTCGTCGAGGTCGTCCCGGTCCAGGGAGAACGAGGTCAGGCCCTCCGGGCGTCCTCCGAGGATGGCGGTCATCAGACCTCCACCAGCCCGAGGTCGACGACCAGCTCGCCGGTGACGCCGATCGGCGCGGCCGCGTACAGCTCGACCAGCGTGCCGCCGGGCAGGTCCTCGACCACCCGCAGCGGCACGTGCACGTCGCCCTTCGCGCCGATCGGGAACCAGCGCATCGGGACCCCGTCGCGCATGAGCAGCACGTACACCAGGTGCTCGGTGGAGTTGCCGCCGCGGAAGTACAGCGCCTGCGCGCTGCACCCACCGGGCACGGTGTGGCGCAGCGCGGGGTCGATCGGGCCGGGCTTGTCCAGGCCCTCCCCGGTGATCGGGTAGACGCCTTGCAGGAAGCGTGGGGTGCTCTTCACGCGGGAGGTCCTCCTCCGGGACGGGGGGCGGGGCTCGGCAGGGACGGGCTGCTCGTGGGGGCGGGTCCGGGGCTGGCCGGCGGGGTCGGGCGCGGGCAGCCGCTCGACGGGGCCCGCGACGCGGGTGACGGCGACCGCGCAGACCTTGAAGGCCGGCATCCCGGACGTCGGGTCGAGGGCGCCGGCGTCGGTGAGCGCGTTGGCCGACGAGGCGCCACCCCAGTGGAAGGGCGCGAAGACCACGTCGGGGCGGATGTCGTCGGTCAGGTGCGCCGAGAAACGGGCGCGGCCGCGGCGGGTGGCCAGCTCGACGACGTCGTCCGGGCCGATGCCGTGCCGGCGGGCCAGGTCGGGGTGCAGCTCGGCGCGCGGCAGCGGGGCGAGCAGCGCGAGGCTGCGGGAGCGGCGGGTCTGGGTGCCCGACTGGTACTGGGCGAGCACCCGGCCGGTGGTGAGCACGTACGGGTACTCGCGGTCGGGCCGCTCGTGGGCCTCGACGTGCTCCACCCGCAGGAACCGGGCCCGCCCGTCGGGGGTCGCGAACCGCTCGGTGAACAGCCGCGGCGTGCCCGGGTGGTCCGGCGCGGGACAGGGCCAGAAGACGCCCTGCTCCTCGTCGATCCGCCGGTAGGTGATGCCGGAGTAGTCGGCCGCTCCCCCGGCACTGGCCCGGCCCAGCTCGGCGAAGACCGTCTCGGGGTCGCCGCTGAACCGGTCCTCCACGCCGAGCCGCGCGGCCAGCTCGGCGAGCAGCGCGAGGTCGTCGCGGACGCCGTCGGGCGGGTCCAGGGCGCGGCGGCGGCGGATCACCCGCCCCTCGAGGTTGGTCATCGTCCCGTCCTCCTCGGCCCACATCGCGCTGGGCAGGACGACGTCGGCGAGCTCGGCGGTCTCGGAGAGGAAGAAGTCGCTGACCGCGAGGAAGTCCAGGTCGCGCAGCCGGCTGACGACCCGCCGGGCGTCGGGCGCGGAGACCGCGACGTTGGAGGCGAGCACCAGCAGGGTGCGCACCCCGCCCTCGGTGCCCAGGGCGTCGAGCAGCTCGAAGGCCGACGGACCCGGCTGCGGCAGGTCGTCGGGGTCGACGCCCCACACGGCGGCGACGTGCGCACGGGCGGCCGGGTCGGCGAGCCTGCGGTACCCGGGCAGCTGGTCGGCCTTCTGGCCGTGCTCGCGGCCGCCCTGCCCGTTGCCCTGGCCGGTGACCGTCGCCCAGCCGCTCCCCTCGCGCCCGGGCAGGCCGAGGGCCAGGGCCAGGTTGATCCAGGCCTGCGCGGTGTCGGTGCCACTGCGGTGCTGCTCGGCCCCGCGGGCGGTGAGGACGATCGCCCGCTGCGCCCGGGCCAGGGCGACGACGGTGCGCCGCTGGTCGGCGACGGGGACCCCGGTCAGCCGCTCCACCCGGTCGGGCCAGTAGGCGGCCACCCCCGCGCGGACGTCGTCGAAGCCGGTGGTCCGCGCGGCGACGTACTGCTCGTCGACCAGTCCCTCGACGATCGCGATGTGCAGCAGCCCGTTGGCCAGCGCCAGGTCGGTCGCGGGCAGCGGTTGCAGGTGCAGGGCGGCGGAGCGGGCGGTCGCCGTCCGGCGGGGGTCGACGACGACGTGCCGGGCGCCGCGGGCCCGGCCCTCGTCGAGGTACTGCATGGCCGGCGGCATGGTGTCGGCCGGGTTGGACCCGACGAGGACGACGACGTCGGCGGCAGCGAGGTCGCTGAGCGGGAACGGCATGCCGCGGTCGAGTCCGAAGGCCCGGTTGGCCGCGCCCGCCGCCGAGGACATGCAGAACCGGCCGTTGTAGTCGATGGCCGACGTCCGCAGCGCGACCCGGGCGAACTTGCCGAACTGGTAGGCCTGCTCGTTGGTCAGCCCGCCCCCACCGAAGCAGCCGACGGCGTCCCGGCCGAACCGGGCCTGGGTGCGCCCGATCGCGGCGACGACGCGCTCCAGCGCCTCGTCCCAGGTCGACTCCACCAGCGGGCTGCTCCGGCCGCCGGGGACCGCGCGGACCAGCGGGCGGGTGAGCCGCTCCGGGTGGTCGAGCAGCTCCGGGGCCGACCAGCCCTTGCGGCACAGGCCACCCCGGTTGGTCGGGAAGTCGGCCGGCTGCAGGGTCGCCGGGCGGTCGCCGGCGGTCATGGTGACCCCGCACTGCAGGGAGCAGTACGGGCAGTGGGTCCGGGTGGTGCGGGTCCGCGGGCCCGCTCCCGCCAGGGCGCCGGGGAGGGCGGTCGCGGTCACGGCACCGAGGGTGCGGGGTGCCGGTTTCCCGGCCGCGGCACCGGCGTCAAGCCCTGGTTCCGGATGTCTCACACGCCCCGATGACCGGATGTGCGGTCTGGCCACCGTGTTGTGACGTGCGTTACAAAGCCTGGTGCCGTAGCCAGTCGGGCTGCGGCGCCCGACATCGCAGTCAGGAGAGGCCATGCCGTTGGACCCGCAAGCCCAAGCCCTGCTCGCCGCCATGGAGGCGCAGGGCGCCCCCGACATCTCGCAGCTGTCGGTGTCTCAGGCGCGCGACATGGCCAACTCCTTCCGCGAGATGCAGGGCGACCTCGTACAGGTGGCCTCGGTTGGTGACCGCACCGTCCCCGGGCCGGACGGGTCGCTGCCCGTCCGCATCTACACGCCGAACGGCTCCCCACGCGGCGCGATCGTCTACTTCCACGGCGGCGGCTGGGTGATCGGCAACATCGAGGTGGTCGACGCCCCCTGCCGGGCGCTGGCCGACGCCACCGGCTGCGTGGTCGTCTCCGCCCAGTACCGGCTGGCCCCGGAGTCGGCGTACCCGGCGGCCGCCGAGGACTGCTACGCGGTGACCTCGTGGGTCGCCGAGCACCTGGCGGAGCTGGGCACCGAGCCGGCCGGGCTGGTGGTCGCCGGGGACAGCGCGGGTGGCAACCTGGCCGCCGCCGTCGCCTTGATGGCGCGGGACCGCGGGGGCCCCACGATCGCCTTCCAGGCGCTCGTCTACCCCGTCACCGATCTCGCGGACATGTCGACCGACTCCTACCGCGAGAACGCAGAGGGGTACCTGCTCACGGCCGCCTCGATGCGCTGGTTCCGCGACCACTACGTCCCCGACGAGGACCGGCGCCGCGAGCCCTACGCCTCGCCGGTGTACGCAGAGGACCTCTCCGGGCTGCCACCGGCCTTCATCGCCACCATGGAGTACGACCCGCTGCGGGACGACGGCGAGAAGTACGGCGAACTGCTCCGGCAGGCCGGCGTCCCCGTGACCGTCCAGCGGTACGACGGGCAGGTGCACGGCCTGTTCTGGCTCGGCGGCATGTGTGACCGCTACAGCGCGCTGATGGACGACCTCACCCGCGAGGTGAAGGCCGCGCTCGGCTGAGCCGCCCCGGGAGGCCGACGCGCACCGCGTCGGCCTCCCGACCCGGCCGGGTGGTGGGATGGGCGGGTGAGCGACCCCTCGACCACCGTCCGCCTCGGCACCCCGTCGGTGCGGCCGGCCGAGCAGCGCGACGTCCCCCGGATCGCCGCGACCCTGACCGTCGCCCTCGCCGACTCCCGCTGGACCCGGTGGGCGCTGCCGGAGGACGGCCGCATGCAGCGGCTGACCCGGCTGCACGAGCTCGACGCCGGCCACCGGTCGGTCGCCACCGGCACCGGGTGGGTCACCGAGGACGTCACCGCGGTCGCCACCTGGGAGGCACCGCCGGGTGCGCCGGGCACCTCCCCGCTGCCCGACGACGTCGCGGCGGCGCTGGCCCGGGAGCTGCCGTACCTCGCCGGCTCGCACGCCGACCGGGTGGCCCGCACGCGGGAGCTGGTCGACGCCGCCCGCCCGGCCGGGCCGCACTGGTGGCTCACGCACCTGGGCACGCGGCCGAGCAGCCGCCGGCGGGGCATGGGCAGCGCGCTGCTGCGGCCGGTGCTCGACCGCTGCGACGCCGAGGGCCTCCCGGCCGCGACCGCCGTCTACACGTGGGCGGCCGCCCGCTTCCTCCGCCGCTCCGGGTTCGAGGTGGCGCAGGCTCTGCACACCGCGGACGAGGAGCTGCCGCTGTGGCTGCTGGTGCGGGAGCCGGCGCCGCCTGCCGGCTGAGTGTCGATCCCGGGCCGGCCCGTTCGTACAGGGGGTGAGCAGCCGGCACGGGCCGGCCGCGACCCGAGGAGGACGACGATGGCGCAGTACCTGCTGACGATCTACCAGCCCGACGGCGGCGAACCCCCGGCCGAGGTGCTGGAGTCGATCATGCGCGACCTGGACGAGGTCAACCGCGAGATGCGCGAGGCCGGCGCCTGGGTGTTCGCCGGGGGCCTGCACCCGCCGGAGACCGCCACGGTCGCGCGCCTGTCGGGGGACGAGGTCCTGCTGACCGACGGGCCCTACCTCGAGGGCAAGGAGCACGTGGGCGGCTTCACCGTCGTCGAGGCCCCGGACCTCGATGCCGCGCTCGAGTGGGGCCGCAAGCTGGCACGCGCCATCACGCTGCCGATCGAGGTGCGGCCGCTCCAGGGCGGGCCGAGCTGCTGACCGCCGCGTCCACCGCGCAGGTCGAGCGCGTCTTCCGCGAGTCCTACGGCCGCGCGGTCGCCGTCCTGACCCGTCTCCTCGGTGACATCGACGCCGCCGAGGAGGCGGTCCAGGACGCGTTCACCACGGCAGTCGCGCGCTGGCCCGCCGAGGGCGTGCCGCCCAGCCCGGCCGGGTGGATCGTCACCACCGCCCGCAACAAGGCGATCGACCGGCTGCGCCGGGAGTCCACCCGGGACGCCCGGCACCGCGCCGCGGCCCTCCTGCACGACCCGGACCCGCCGCCCGAGGAGGGCGCCGTGCGCGACGACCGGCTGCGTCTGCTGTTCACGTGCTGCCACCCGGCCCTGGCCCCGGCGACCCGGGTCGCGCTGACCCTGCGCCTGGTCGGCGGCCTGACCACCGCCGAGATCGCGCACGCCTTCCTCGTGCCGGAGGCCACGATGGCCCAGCGGCTGGTGCGCGCGAAGGCCAAGATCCGGGCGGCCCGCATCCCCTACCGCGTCCCGGCCGAGGCCGACCTGCCCGATCGGCTCCGCGGCGTCCTCGCCGTCGTCTACCTCATCGCCACCGAGGGCCACACGGCCACGGCCGGGGAGCGGCTGGACCGCCCCGACCTCACCGCGGAGGCGATCCGGCTGGCGCGGGAGCTGGCCGAGCTGATGCCCGACGAGCCGGAGGTCCTCGGGCTGCTGGCGCTGGTGCTGCTGGTCGCGTCCCGCCGGCCGGCCCGGGTCGGACCCGACGGCGAGCTCGTGCCGCTGCCCGAGCAGGACCGCCGGCTGTGGGACGCCGACCTGGTGGCGGAGGGACAGGCGCTCGTCCGGCGCTGCCTGCGCCGCGGCGCACCCGGTCCCTACCAGGTGCAGGCGGCCATCCAGGCGGTCCACAGCGACGCCCGCACCGCCGCCGACACCGACTGGCGGCAGGTCGTGGCGCTCTACGACCAGCTCCTGGCCCTGACCCCGAGCCCGGTGGTGGCACTGAACCGGGCGGTCGCGGTGGCCGAGGTCGAGGGGCCGGCCGCCGCGCTGGCCCTCGTCGAGGAGCTCTCCGTGACGGGGCACCACCTGCTGCCCGCCGTCCGGGCCGACCTGCTGCGCCGCCTGGGACGCGCCGACGAGGCGGCGGCGGCCTACACCGAGGCGATCGCCCTGGCCGGCAACGCCGCCGAGCGGGCGTTCCTGGAGCAGCGGCGGGAGTCGGTGAGCGGGGGGTCTAGTCCCACCGCCGCCGGGAGCGCTTGAGCTCGCCGCGCTGCTTCTTGGCCTGGATGCGCCGCTCCTGGGAGCCCCTCGTCGGCTTCGTGCGCCGGCGGGCCGGCGGCGGCGGGGCCAGGGCCGCCCGCAGGACGGCGGCCAGCCGCTCCCGGGCGGCCTGCCGGTTGCGCAGCTGCTGGCGGTGCTCGCTGGCGACCACGGTCAGCACGCCGTCCACCAGCCGGTCCTGCAGCCGGGCGGCCAGCCGCTGCCGCTGCGCGTCGCCCAGCCCGGGCAGCTCCAGCGGGGACACCGAGAGCTCCACCCGCGAGTCGGCGGTGTTCACCCCCTGGCCGCCGGGGCCCGAGGACCGGGAGAACCGCCAGCGCAGCGCCGCTGCGGGCACCACCAGGGAACCGGTGACGGGCAGGTCACCGGCGACGTCGTCGGCGTCGGGCACCGGTGCAGTCTGGTCGACCGCCCGGGGCGAGGGGTGGGGACATCCCCGGCGTGGTCTGGGAGCCTGCCGCGCATGACCGCGGCCGATCCGCTCCCGGGTGCCCGCTCGCCGGCCCTCCTGACCGGTGTGGCCGCTGGGCTGACGCTGGCGGCCTGCGCGGTCGGGCCCTGGGCTGGCCGCTGCCGGACCGGACGGCGTCGGGCTGGCAGGTGACCCACGTGCCGCCGACGCTGCTCGCCCTGGTGACCGGCACCGCGGTGGCCTGCCTCGCCGTCGGGGCGGGCCTGCTGCGCCCCGTGCCGCGCGGCGCGCCGCTGGTGGCGGCGACGTGGGTCGGGCTGGTCGTGGTCACGGCCGCCGCGCTGGTCTGGCACGACCTGTTCCTCGCCGCCCTGGTCGACACCGGGGGCCCGGTCATCCCGGTGTTCGACGGACTGCTGACCTTCGTGCCGGCGTTCGTCGTGGGGCTGGTCACCCGTCGCCACGGGCGGGAGGTCCAGGGGCGCGCGATCCGGGCCACAGCCGTCGTGACCCTGCCGCTGGTGGGGCTGGGCTGGTCGCTCACCGACGGGACGACGGGGCTGCTGCCCGCGCTGGGCGGCGGGGTGTACGCCACCGTGGTCTTCGGGCTGCTGCCGCTCCTCGTCGCCGGAGCGGTGACCCGCGCCCCCGGACCGGACCCCGACGACGAGGACTGACCGTCAGCCGCCGGCCGGGACCGGGTCGCGGCCGCCGGTCGCGCCCGGGCGGCAGCGCATCAGCCGGCGGAGGGTCAGCCAGGTGCCGCGCCCGGCGCCGTGCCGCTCGAGCGCCTCGACGGCGTAGGACGAGCAGGTCGGCTCGAACCGGCACACCGGCGGGCGGCGCGGGCTGATCTCGCGCTGGTAGACGCGGACGGCGGCGACCAGCCGGTCGCGCACCCGGGTCCCGCGGCGCCCGGTGTCGGCCGCGTGCACGTGCCGCACCGTCGTCGGCACGAGGAACAGGCCGTCGACCCCGCAGCCGATGGCGTTGGCCAGGCAACACCCGGTGTTGAGGAACAGCAGGTCGCGCAGGCACGAGTCGCTGCCGCCCCCGTACCCCCGCCGGTAGCCGTAGCCGGGCGGTGGGGGCCCGTAGGCGCCGTAGCCCCGCCCGTAGCCGCGGCCGTGGCCCGCGCCGCGGAACCGCCGGGGGGGCCGCCGCCGGGGCCCCCAGTTGCTGCTCCAGATGAACACCATGGGTCGCCCTGTACCGCGGGAGGATCGAGGGCATGCCTGCCCTCCTCGCCGACGCCCTCCGCTCCGGGCCGGTCGTCCTCGACGGCGGGCTGGCCACCCAGCTGGAGGCGCAGGGGCACGACCTGTCGTCGGCGCTGTGGTCGGCCCGGCTGCTGCGAGACGACCCGGACGCGGTCGTGGCCGCTCACGCCGCGTTCGCCGCGGCCGGCGCGCAGGTCGCGACGAGCGCCAGCTACCAGGCCTCGGTCGAGGGGTTCGCCGCGGCCGGGGTGGACGCCGCCCGGGCCCGCCGGCTCATCGCCTCCTCGGTCGAGCTGGCACGCCGCGGGGCGCCGGGGTGCTGGGTGGCCGGGTCGGTCGGGCCGTACGGGGCCGTGCTCGCCGACGGCTCCGAGTACACCGGCGCCTACTGCGCGCAGCTGTCGGTCGGCGAGCTGCGCGCCTTCCACCGGCCCCGGATGGAGCTGCTGGCCGAGGCGGGCGCCGACGTCCTCGCCTGCGAGACGGTGCCGGCGGCGGCCGAGGCGGAGGCACTGGTCGCGGAGGCCGACGGGTTGGGCGTCCCGGTGTGGCTGTCGCTCACCACGGTGGTGGACGGCGACGGCGTCGCCCGCACCCGGCGCGGCGAGCGGGCCGCCGACGTGTTCGCCCTCGCCCGCGGCGTGGACGCCGTCGTCGCGGTGGGCGTCAACTGCACCGCGCCCTCCGCCGTCGGCCCCTCGCTGGCCGCCGCGGCGTCGGCCGGCACGCCCCTGGTGGCCTACCCCAACAGCGGCGAGGGCTGGGACGCCCACGCCCGCCGCTGGACGGGGACGCCGGGGGTCGACCCCGCCGAGGTGGGCGCCTGGGTGGCTGCCGGCGCGCGGCTGGTCGGCGGCTGCTGCCGGGTGCGCCCCGAGGACGTCGCCCGCCTCGCCGCCGCGCTCGACCGCCCCGGCTGACCCCGGCGAGGAGCCCCGAGATGTTTTGCCAGTCGTTTACCTGCGGCTGGGTATCCCCTTGCCGGGGCCTCCATAGCGTGTGGATCGAGCCGGACAACGGACCACCGACGGGACGGTTGCCATGGACGTGCGCATGGCGGTGTGTGAGCTGATCGTCCGCGACCCCGTACTCCGGGCGCTGTTGCTCAACGCGCCGGGCCGGGGTGGACCCGAGCGGTGCTGCGACCGGGAGGGCGCCGCGGGCTGCTGCCTGGTCCTGGGGTGGGCCGGTGAGGACCCCGGGCACTTCCCCACCGCCGTCCAGTGGCTGACGGCACGGGTGGAACTGCCCCGCTCCCCGTCGCGCGACCGGTTCTTCCTCGACCTGGTGCTGCAGCGGTTGCGCACGGTGGTGTCCACCCCCTGCGCCCCGTTCAGCACCCGCTGCCTGGGGATCTCGCCCGCGCTCCTGGAGGGTCCGGAGGGCGCCGTCACCAAGGTGGGCACCTACGAGTTCACCGCCGTGCCGCGCGGTCGCGACGCGGGAGCCGAGCTCGTCACGGGTGGGCGCGGGTGGTCCGCCCCGGCGGTGACGTTGCCCGCCCCGGGTTGTGCGTCACCGAGCCTGAACTGACCCCGCCGGCCCCGGCGCGGGGAGTGCCACGGGACGGGGGTCCGCGCCGTGGCACTCCGCCGAGCGGTCAGAGGATGGGCTTGCCGCCGGTCACCGCGACGCGGGCGCCGGACACGTAGGACGCCTCGTCGCTGGCCAGCATCACGTACACCGGCGCGAGCTCGGCGGGCTGGCCCGGGCGGCCGATCGGCACCTGCTGGCCGAAGCTCTCCACCTTCTCCTCGGGCATGGTCGCCGGGATGAGCGGCGTCCAGACCGGCCCCGGGGCGACGCTGTTGGCGCGGATCCCCTTCTCGGCGTACATCTGCGCCAGCGACGCGGTGAAGTTCGCGATGCCGGCCTTGGTCATGGCGTAGGCGATCAGGTGCGGGCTGGGGTTGTCGGAGTTCACCGACGACGAGTTGATGATCGACGCACCGGGCTGCATGTGCGGGATCGCGTCCTTGCACAGGGTGAACATGGCCGACAGGTTCACCGCGACGGTGTGGTCCCACTCGTCGTCGGAGATCTCCTCGAGCGACGGGTGGCTCATCTGGAAGGCCGCGTTGTTGACGAGGACGTCGATCCTGCCGAACGCCTCGACGGCCTTGGGGACGATCGTCTTGGCGTGCGCCCGGTCGGCGAGGTCACCGGGGACGAGGACGCACGTGCGCCCCGCCTCCTCGACGTACTTCTTGGTGTCCTCGGCGTCCTCGTGCTCGTTGAGGTAGGAGATCAGGACGTCGGCGCCCTCACGTGCGAAGGCGATCGCGACCGCGCGGCCGATGCCGCTGTCGCCGCCGGTGATGACCGCCGCCTTGCCGGTCAGCCTGCCCGAGCCGCGGTAGCTCTCCTCCCCGTGGTCGGGCTTGGGGTCCATCTCCCCCAGCGTGCCGGGGACGTCCTGCTGCTGGGCGGGCTGGGTTTCCGGGCGGGGCTCGGACACGGGTCCTCCATCGGGGTTCCTGAGCGGTACGGCCCCCGCCTACCCCCGACGCGGAGCTCGGAACCAGACCGTCGGCTACTCGTCGTCCTCGTCATCGGCGGGCTCGTACAGCCGGGGTGGGTCGTCGAGGTCTGCGGGTTCCTCGATGACGGCCTCGGACGGTTGCACGCCGTGTCGAGCGGCCTCGTCCCTCTCCCAGCGGCGCCGCTCGTTCGCCTCGTCCTCCTTGTCCTGCCGACGAGCACGGTCCCTCGGGATGGAGAGGAGGTCGCTGACCGCCTTCTCGCCGTCTCGGACGGCCTCGTCCTCCTCGGAGGTGGCCTCGCCGAACAGCTCACCCAACAGCGATCCAGGGCGGCCGGGAAGTTGCTCGGCTCCTCCGTCGCTGCCGTCCTCGGCGTCCTCGCGCTCCCCATCGACGCTCGTGCCGGCCTGCCCGTCCTGCACGGGGGAGGTGAAGGTCAGTCGATGCCCCGCAACGGTGGACGTGGCCTCGCCGGGCCCGATGGATGCCTTCTGGACGTGCGGGGCCGGCGGTGCCTCCCGCGGAGCGTCCGGACACGGCGTGGCGGGCAGGGCCCCGATGCTCGCCAGACCGGCGGTGGCGAGGCCGATCCCCGCCCTGACGCGGTCACGACGGGAACGCGAGGAACCGCTCGAACCGTCCGGGAGTCCCCCGTGCCGATCCGCGCCCACCGGCTGGTCCCCCGACTCCGGGTGCCGCTCCGCCCCCACCGACTCATCCGTGGCCGACGCGGCTGCGTCCCCATCCCCACGGGCAACGGGCGAGAACTGTGCGGCCACAGCTCCTCCGGGTGCCGCGTCGTCGGGCTGAGTCACCGGGTCGGGCACGGGTTCGTCGGTCACCGGGTCAGGCAGCCGTTCCTCGGTCACCGGATCGGGCAGCCGTTCCTCGGTCACTGGATCGGGCACCTCAGGGCCATCACCGCTGAGCACGGTGAGGTGTCGAGGGTCGGCCAGGTTGGCCTCCCACTCGGCGTGACGCTCGTCGAGGAAGGCCTGGAACTCCGCCGACGGGAGCCGCTCCAGGCTGGGCAGCGCCTCCCCGGGGAACCACTCGGGGGTGGCCGCGTCGCGCACGGGCGCCGTTGGCTCGTCCGACGAGTCGACCGGGTCCGCGCGCTCGTCCACCGGCTCGACGGCGAGCTCCACCGGCTCCGCCGAGTCCTCCACGGGCTCCGCCGGATCGCCCACGGCCTCCGCCGAGTCGTCGACGGGCTCGACCGGACCGGCCGAGAGATCGACCGGCTCGTCCGACTCGTCCACCGGTTCCACCGGTTCCACCGGCTCGTCGACGTCCGGGGCCGGCTCCGTGGCCTCGTCCGACTCCCCCACCGGCTCGACGGACTCGGCCGTCGCCTCAGGCCGCGGCTCCGGGTCCTCAACGGTGTCCTCGACGGTCTCGTCGACCGGCTCGTCCTCCGGGACCTCTCCCGGGCCCCCCGCACCGGTGGAGTGCTGGTCCGTGACCGGGTCACCGGCGTCCGGGACCTCGTCGGTGGCGTCGTAGGCCGGGACGTCCGAACGGTCCTGAGCGCCCGCGCCGATCGACTCGTCCGCCGGGAGGTCCGACCGGTCCTCAGCACCCGGGCCGATCGGCTCGGTCGGCGTGGGCACCGCATCGGCCTGCCGGTCCTCGACCGGAACCGGCACGTCGCTGCCGTGCTCCGCGTCCGGGCCCACCGGCTCGGCCGACAGGTCCGCCTGGTCGCCGGTCCCCTCGGCCGGTCGGCCGCCGGTCCCCTCGGCCGGTCGGCCGCCGGTCCCCTCGGCCGGCTCGCGGACCTCGTTCCCGCCGCGGGTGCGCTCCCGGTCCTCGTCGAACTCGCCGGCCATCAGGACCCCGAGGCCGAGGCGGCGGCGCGGTACCGGCCGACGATCCAGGCGACGCTCTTGCCCGGGAACGCCGTGAACGCCGCGTGCATGAAGCTGCAGGCCGCGAGGTCCTCCTGCTGCTCAGCGGAGAACTCCGGGTAGTCCGCGGCGAGCTGTCGCTGGTGGCGCACCAGGTCCACCCACACGCGGGTCCGCTCCTCGGGCGAGGAGGGGTAGGTCTTCTTGTTGAGGGCGGTCCGCACCCGGGCGGACGCCGGCCCCGCGGTCACCTCGCCGATGCCGCGGAACTGGCACCGGTGGGCGCAGCCCGCGCACTCCGGGTACGGCGCGAGGTCCTCCCAGACCGCGCGGTGCTCGGCGAGGAACCCCTCGAAGCGCTCGCGGACCACCTCGGGCCCGGGCAGCGGCGACTCCGTCAGCCCGGCCGCCCGGGCGGCGTCCCCGCGGACGTCGACGACGGTGACCAGACCGGAGCGCCCGCTCATCCCACGGTGCGTCACGTACGCGGTCATCGGGTCCAGTGCCCGGGCGTAGGTCTCCTGGTCCTCGGTCAGGTTCATCGTCGCCGCGACCGCCTCCCGGTCGTCCGGGGCGGGCAGGTGGTGCATGAGCTTGGTGGTCGTGTTCTTGAGCGCGTCCTCGATGAGCTTCGAGGGCACCTGCTCGACGATGACCAGGCCCTCGCCGTACTTGCGGTTCTCGGCGAGGGTGTTGGCGAACTGCTCGGCGGCCCGGGCGGCCTGCTCGCCGCCCTCGCCGGCAGCCGGCCGGGGACGGCGGAGCAGCCGGTGCGCCTCCTCGATCACGGTGACGTGCTGCAGGGCGCTGCTCGTGCGGCTGGCCTTGTACTGCGCGGTCAGGGCGTTGAGCAGCAGCGCGATGAGCAGCGCCTGCTCACGGTCGTCATCCCCCACCGAGGCGAGCTCGAGCACCACGGGCCGGCGGAGCAGCTCCTCGAGCGGGTAGGAGGACGGCGCGTCGAGGGTGCGCCCGCACGAGCCGGTGAGCAGGGACTCGGTGCGCAGCCGCGACGCGGCGCTGATGTTGGACTTGACCTCGCCGGCGTACCGGTCGACGTCGGGGAGCTCGGCGAACACGTCGGCGAGGTCGCGCAGCCGCGGCCAGCGCCCCCGGTGCCGAGCGGTGGAGACCTCGTCCGGGGAGATGCCCGCCCGGGTGTACATCGTCTTCAGCGCCTTGCGGTACAGGAACGGCAGCGGCCCGGTGAGGCCGAAGGCCGCGTCGAAGCACGCCACCAGGCTGGCCAGGTGGGTGCCCACGCGGACACCGGCGGGCACCTCGAACGGGTTGAGCCGCAGCGGTGCGAGGCTCTCGTCCCCGACGGTCAGCACCAGCATGCCCTCGAACCCGGGCCGCTCCAGCAGCCACCGGTAGTCGTCCCGGTCGGAGTTCACCGGCTCGATCACCAGGAACGGGATCCGGTGCCGGCCCCAGAGCTGGTCGAGCAGGTTGAGCACGCTGCTGGTCTTGCCCGACCCGGTGCTGCCCACGACCAGGGTGTGCGAGGTGAGCGCGTCCAGGGGGACGCTGATCGGCCGCGGTGTGCCGTCCACCCGCTGGTGCCCCAACACCAGCCCGTCGGCGTCCGGCCGGTCGACCCGCTGCTCCGAGCTGGACCGCACCACGCGGAACCCGTCGAGGCGCCCCTCGGCCGCGACCGGGAAGCGGAACACCGCGGTGGCCTCGCGCACGTCGACCAGGGCACCCAGCGGCTGCAGGTCGGCCGCCACCCGCGCGGCCTCCGGCGGCAGGAGCGGCTGCCCCCACGGCACGTGGGCCAGCGAGGTGAGCGCCTGGTGGGCCCGCTCCGCCTCGTCGGCGCCGACGGGGTCCACCACCTCCAGCGCGGTCCCGGCCAGCTCGGCGGTCCGGAAGCCCCGCTCGTCGCCGCTCTCCGCCGGGCTCATCACCTCGCGCACCTGGGCGAGCAGGGCGCGGGGCACCGGGCCGTCGGCGGCCACGCTGATCCGCAGCCGGAACGCCCGGTCCCGGTACCGCTGGACGGCGTCCTCGAAGAGCTTCCCGGCCGCGACCGAGCCCGGGTCGGCGCTCAGCGACGTGGGGTCGCGGAACAGCCCCACCCCGCCGTCCTGTCCCGCCTCGGACAGCCGGCGGTGGTGGGCGGCGTGTTCGGAGAGCCGGGCCCGCAGTTCCGGGGACACCGCCTCGGGCTGGAGCCCGACGCTCAGGACCACCGGCGTCGGAGACGCCGCCAGCGTCCCCATGAGCGCGCTCCAGTCGGCCGCGGGGACCTCGCGCAGCCACGGGCTCGAGACGAGGTAGGGCCACGGGGCGTCTGCGCGCTGGGCCTTCTCCACGACCCAGGGTTTGCGCAGCTCGGCCACGCCCAGCC
Organism: Geodermatophilus sp. SYSU D01105; assembly: GCF_054050095.1. Classification (NCBI taxonomy): domain Bacteria; kingdom Bacillati; phylum Actinomycetota; class Actinomycetes; order Geodermatophilales; family Geodermatophilaceae; genus Geodermatophilus; species Geodermatophilus sp. SYSU D01105. The sequence goes on along the minus strand of NZ_JBJGYR010000005.1, from coordinate 191,400 downwards.
CGCTGCTCGTGGCCGGCCGCAGGAGCCGGGCGACCTCGTCGGGGTCGGTGAGCGGCTCGGCCGTGACGTGCCGGGGGACGGCGAGCATCCGGGCCCTGGCCTCGGCGGCCTCGGCGAGGACGGCGTCCCGGCTGTCGGCCCCGGCGTAGCCCAGGACGTCGAGCCGGACCGCCGCCTCGCCGGGCAGGGAGGTCCAGCGCAGCTCGACCGGGGTCTGCCCACCCAGCTGCGCGGCCAGGTACTGGCGGTCGGCCTCCGCGGCGGCCCGCAGCCGGGCGGCGCGGTCCAGCTGCCGGTACCCGGCCACCTGGCTCAGGTCGGTCGCGGCGGTGACCCGCACGCCGAACCAGGCCCACCAGGAGCCACCCGACTCGGCGAGCAGGACCCCCGCCGGGTCCGGCCGGCCCGCGGTCACGGCCGGCCGCCCGGCGCCGGCGGCATCGGCGGGAGCGGCGGCAGGGGCGGCATCAGGGGCAGCGGGGCCCCGATCGAGCTCGACGGGGTGGTGGCCGACGCCGTGGTCACCGGCGGGACGCGGCCGCCGAAGGCCGTCTCGAGGGAGACCTGCTGACCGGCGATCGCGGTCTCGACGCCGTCCCGGACGGCGTTGTGCACCGTCTCCCGCAGGGCGCGCGCGTCCTCGGCGCGGAGCATGTGGTGCAGCAGCGTGCCCGTGCCGGCGCGCCGGTTGCGGACCTGCCGGAACCACTCCCCGTACAGCCGGCCCACGCTCTGCTCGCGCCACATCGTCCAGGAGAGGTACAGCCCGGTGCCGAACGGGACGACGCTGACGTAGACGACGTACGGGTCGTCCCGGACCACGAGGTGGTTGCCGGTCGTCCGGCTGGGCGTGTCCTTGACGATCTGCTGGGCGTACACGAGGGCGGGCACCTGCCGCCGCTGCAGGGCGCCGGCGATGGCGGCGTAGGCGGCGTCCCCGCTGACCGAGCGCTCGTCGAGCAGCAGCTCCCACTCGGACATGGGTTCCTGCACCTGCCCGGTGAAGGCCGTGACGAGCAGGCCGACGGAGAGGAACAGGAAGATCATCCGCAGGAAGAAGGCCAGGCCGCCGCCGTCCTCCCCGACGGCGGCCGACGCCGCCTCCTGGACCTGAAGCGGCACGGTGACGATCGCGGCGAGGACCCAGACGACGGCCTGGGTGACCAGCACCCGCTTGAGGTGACCCCAGACCATCCGGCCGGTGACGACGTTGAGGAAGCTGCTCTCGACGCTGCCGCCGCGGGTGTACATCAGGCGGTTGCCGACGTAGGTCTGGTTCTGCCGCACCTGGCCCTGCGCGGCGAAGCTCCCCGGCCCGGCCGCGCGGCCGGCTCCGGCGTCGGCCGGCGCGGCACCCAGCGGCTGCCGGGAGCCGCAGCGGGGGCAGAACTGCGCACCCGGGCGGCAGGCGTGGCCGCAGTCCAGGCACAGCGGCGGGGACATGGTGCTCGTCATGGGGCCTCCAGGGGGCGGTGCCGGGGCAGCGGAGCGGGATCAGGGGTTGGCGATGAGGACGTCGCTGATCGCGGTGCGGTCGAAGCCCGCGGCACCGGGTGCGGTCGTCCGCTCGATCTGCAGGCGGACGACGTCGGTGGTGACCGCCGGGAAGTCGACGGTCTGCACGTCCCGGACGCCGTCCCGCAGCTGCTGCACGACCGCCTGGTCACCGATGAACCAGGTCACGCGGGTGATCCGGCGGCCCTGGGCGTACCGGTTCTCGCCGGTGGCCGGGTCGACCTTCGCGTAGCCGTTGACCAGGCCGACGGTGGAGACCGGCACCGCCCGGTCGAAACGGAAGGTGATCAGGCGACCGGAGCCGTCGCCGTCCATGCGCCACGTCGTCGCCGGCTTCCCGTCGAGCATGTTGCCGGCGCGGTAGGACGTCGGCCGTCCCGCGCTGTCCACGTTGTCCGGCGAGGTGGCCGGGGCGGTGGCCGTGGCGTACCGCGTCCAGTTCCCGGTCGGCTCGGTCGCGGAGCTGTCCTGCGCGGTCGGCGAGTAGGGCGCCGCCTCAGGGACCTCGCCGGGGACCGTCGGAGCAGACGGCGCGGGTGCCGCCGCGGCCGACGGGTCCGACCGCGGCCAGACGATGCCGACGACCACGGCGGCGCCCACGAGGAGCACCAGCACCGGCGCGACCAGCGTCCACGGCACGCCCCCGGTCCGCGGCCCCCGGTCGCCCGGCAGCCGCCGCGGGGAGAGGTGCGCCGGCAGCTCGGTTGCCAGCGACGGTCCGGGCGGGAGCTCCAGCGTCAGCTGGGTGTGCGCGGGGACGACCGCCGGGGCGGCCGGTGGCGCGGCCGCCGGGGGGACGAGCGGCTGCGGGGCGGCCGCCGGCGCGGCGACCGGCGGGAGCGGCGGCTCGGGCACGGCCGGGCCCAGGGGCGGCCCGGCCACCACGACCGGCGTTCCGCAGGCCTCGCAGAAGCGGTCGCCCGGCTCCAGCGCGTGCGCGCACCCCGCGCACGCCAGCACCGCGTCGTCCATGGGGGGTCCTCTCCTCGTGCGGCGGCGGCCGTCGCGCAGGCCGCCGGTCGATCAGCGCTGCGGGGCCTCAGGCGGCCGCGCCGGTCATGGCCGCACCCGGTCCGCGGACGCAGGCGTCGACGGTCTCGAGCGACCGGCCCGTCCCCCGCACCTGCGGAGACGCCGCCACGGTAGAGCGGCGGGGAGCGGCGCCGGGCTGCTCCTGTGGTCGGCGAGACTGCTGGGTCCACCGGGCCCGATGAGCCGGGAGCGTCGCCCGTCCGAGGCCCTCCGGACCGACCGCAGGACGACGCGCGGCACCGGCCTGACGGGAAGGGAACGCGGGTCGGGCACGCTGTCTCCCACGATGAGCATGCCGACCGCCTCGAGGACCGCCCCTCCCCTCCTCGACGACACCAGCGACCTCTCCGCCCTCCGGGCGCGCGGCGCGGACCCCGACGAGCTGTTCACCTCCTTCGCCGCCTGGGCGGAGGACAACGGCACGGTGCTGTACCCGCACCAGGAGGAGGCGCTGATCGAGCTGGTCAGCGGCGCCAACGTCGTCCTGGCGACGCCGACCGGCTCGGGCAAGTCGCTGGTGGCCACCGGCGCGCAGTACGCCGCGCTGGCCGCGGGCCGGCGCAGCTGGTACACCGCGCCGATCAAGGCGCTGGTCAGCGAGAAGTTCTTCGCGCTCTGCGGGGTGTTCGGCGCCGAGAACGTCGGCATGCTCACCGGCGACGCCGCCGTGAACCGGGACGCCCCGATCATCGCCTGCACCGCCGAGGTGCTGGCCAACATCGCGCTGCGCGAGGGCGCGGACGCCGACGTCGGCCTCGTGGTGATGGACGAGTTCCACTTCTACGGCGACCCCGACCGCGGCTGGGCCTGGCAGGTCCCGCTGCTGGAGCTGCCGCGGGCGCAGTTCCTGCTGATGAGCGCGACCCTCGGTGACACGACCTGGCTGCGCGAGGACCTCACCCGCCGCACCGGCCGGCCCACCGCGCTGGTCGCCGGCGCCGAGCGCCCGGTGCCGCTGCACCACCACTACGCGACGACGCCGATGCACGAGACGATCCAGGAGCTCCTCGACACCCGGCAGGCGCCGGTCTACGTCGTCCACTTCACCCAGGCCTCGGCGCTGGAGCGGGCGCAGGCGCTGATGAGCGTCAACGTGTGCAGCAAGGAGGAGAAGGCCGCGATCGCCGAGATGATCGGCGGCTTCCGGTTCTCCTCGGCCTTCGGGACGACGCTGTCGCGGCTGGTGCGGCACGGCATCGGCGTCCACCACGCCGGGATGCTGCCCAAGTACCGCCGGCTCGTGGAGCAGCTCGCGCAGGCCGGCCTGCTCAAGGTCATCTGCGGCACCGACACCCTCGGCGTCGGCATCAACGTGCCCATCCGCACCGTCGTGTTCTCCGCGCTGTCCAAGTACGACGGCAGCCGCACCCGGCTGCTCAACGCCCGCGAGTTCCACCAGATCGCCGGGCGGGCCGGTCGCGCCGGCTACGACACCGCGGGCACCGTCGTCGTCCAGGCCCCCGAGCACGAGGTGGAGAACCTCAAGCAGTTCGCCAAGGTCGCCGACGACCCGAAGAAGCGCCGCAAGCTGGTGCGCCGCAAGGTCCCCGAGGGCATGGTGCCGTGGAGCGAGGCGACCATGCGCCGGCTCATCGATGCCGACCCCGAGCCGCTGACCAGCAACATGCGGGTGACGACGGCGATGGTCCTCGACGTGGTCGACCGGCCTGGCGACCCGTTCGTCGCCATGCGGCGGCTGCTCACCGAGAACCACGAGCCGCGCAAGCGGCAGCTGCGGCACGTCCGCGAGGCGATCGGGATCGCCCGGTCCCTGCTGCAGGCCGGCATCGTGGAGCGGCTGCCCGAGCCCGACGCCGACGGCCGCCGCTACCGGCTGACGGTCGACCTGCCGCAGGACTTCGCGCTGTACCAGCCGCTGTCGACCTTCGCGCTGGCCGCGATCGAGCTGCTCGACCCCGCGTCGGAGACCTACGCCCTCGACGTCGTCAGCGTCATCGAGGCCACCCTCGACGACCCCCGCCAGATCCTGGCCGCGCAGCTGAACAAGGCCCGCGGCGAGGCCGTGGCGCAGATGAAGGCCGAGGGCATCGAGTACGACGAGCGCATGGAGCTGCTCGAGGAGGTCTCCTACCCCAAGCCGCTGGAGGAGCTGCTCGAGCACGCGCTGGAGGTCTACACCCGGTCCAACCCGTGGGCCGCCGACGCGCAGCTGTCGCCGAAGTCGGTGGTCCGGGAGATGTGGGAGCGGGCCGCCACCTTCCGGGAGCTGGTGAACACCTACGGGCTGACCCGCGCTGAGGGCGCGGTGCTGCGCTACCTCTCCGACGCGTTCAAGGCGCTGCGCTCCGGCGTCCCCGCCGGCGCACGCACCGAGGAGGTCACCGACCTCGTCGAGTGGCTCGGCGAGCTGGTGCGGCAGGTCGACTCCAGCCTGCTCGACGAGTGGGAGCAGCTGACCAGCCCGGACCAGCCGCTGGACGAGCCCGTCGCCGTCCCGGCCCGGCCGCGGCCGCTCACCGGCAACGAGCGGGCGTTCACCGCGATGGTGCGCAACGCGCTGTTCCGGCGGGTCGAGCTGTGGGCGCGCCGGCGCTGGTACGACCTGGGCGAGCTGGACGCGGGCTCCGGCTGGGACGCCGACCGCTGGGGCGAGGTCGTGCAGGGCTACTTCGCCGAGCACGACGAGGTGGGCACCGGCGCCGACGCCCGCGGGCCGGCGCTGCTGATCTGGGACAAGACCCAGCCCGGCGTCTGGCGGGTGCGGCAGATCGTCGACGACCCCGACGGCAACCACGACTGGGGCATCGACGTCGAGGTGGACCTCGCCGCCTCCGACGAGGAGGGCGCCGTGGTCCTGCGCCTGGTCGACGCCGGCCGCAGGGACTGACCGCCCGGTCCGGGCGCCCTCCTCGCCCGCAGGGGTGATCCCCCGCCCTGGGGGACAGACACCGACAACTGCACAGAGCTACGTTCCGCCCACTGTGTGTGAGGCCGGGCGCTCCCGGTCGCACCGGCCGGCACGGAGCCGGCCCGCCGCGGACCTCCGGTCCGCACACCACGGATGGGACGGGGATGACGACTTCGGCTGGGGCCGGCGCGGGCGGCTCGCGCGGGTGGCTCGGGACACGCACCGGCAGGGCGGTGGCCGTGGTCGCCACGGCCACCCTCGGTTTCGGCGGCGCCGCGGTCATCGACACGGTGGCGCTGGCCGCCCCGCTGGAGATCGCCGACGCCGCCGACTACGGCCCGGCCGGTGACGGCCTCACCCGCCTGGTGGTGACCGTCCCGGGCGGGGTCACCGACGAGCAGCTCGCCGCGCTGGCTCAGCCCGCCCCCGTCGACAGCGCCCAGCGCCTCTTCGACGGGAGCGCGCTGGTCGCCGGCGACGGCCTCACCCCGGACGACGTGCGCGCGGTCCTGCCCGGGGCCGCCGTCGAGCCGTCGGTCCCCGGCCGGGTCGCCGCGGAGTCGGTCAGCGACCCGTACTGGCCGTACTACGGCTGGAACCTGGCGAACACCGGCTCGAACGCCTACGGCCAGCAGGCGGTCGCCGGCGCCGACGTCGACGCCCCCGCCGGGTGGCAGGCCGGCACCGGGCGCGGGGTCACCGTGGCCGTCGTCGACACCGGCGTCGTGACCAGCCACCCGGACCTGGCCGGCGGGATGTGGCGCAACCCCGACGAGATCTGCGGCTCCCCGGTCGACAACGACGGCAACGGGTACGCCGGCGACTGCGCCGGCTGGAACTTCTACCGGGACAGCCCGGACGTCGTCGGCACCGGCAACGCGCACGGCACCGGGGTGGCCGGGATCGCCGGTGCGCGGGCCGGCAACGGCGAGGGCTCGGCCGGCGTCGCGCCCGGTGTCACGCTCATGCCGCTGGTCGTGGGCGAGGGCAGCGGCGTCGACCTGTGGGCCGGCGCGCAGGCGATCCGCTATGCCGCCGACAACGGCGCCGACGTCATCAACGCCTCCTGGGGCGGTCCCGGTGGCGCGGCGATCCTGCAGGCGGCCATCGACTACGCCAACAGCAAGGGCGTCGTCGTGGTGGCCGCGGCGGGCAACGACGCGCTCGACCGCGACACGTCGCCGTTCTACCCGGCCAGCCTCTCCGCGCCGAACCTGGTCACCGTCGGCAACAGCACCGCCGCCGACACGGTGAGCAGCAGCTCGGCCTACGGCCGGCGGTCGGTCCACCTCTTCGCCCCCGGGGAGCTGGTGTTCGCCCCCAGGAACGACGGCGGGTACTGGCTCATGACCGGCACCTCGATGGCCGCTCCGCAGGTCGCCGCCGCGGTCGCGCTGTACCGGGCGCAGGACCCGGACGCGCCCGCGACAGAGCTCCGGACCCGGCTGCTCGAGGACGTCGACCCGGTGGCCGCGTTCGCCGGGAGGTCGGTCACCGGAGGGCGGCTGTCGCTGTCGGCCCTCGGCGCCGCCGTCGCGCCGGTCGCGTACACCTTCTCCGGCATGACCGCCGACGCCGGCACGGTGACGCCGACCGTGGTCGCCACCGGCTCGGCCCCGGCCGGCGCCTTCTCCGTCCGGTTCGCGCTCGGCATGGAGCACGAGGGCCGGCTGCTCGCGCTCACCCGGCACCCGGTCACGTTCGGCGGCGCCACGGTCGCGACCGACGACGCCGGGGAGGCCGCCTTCTCCCTGGGCCATCGGTCGGACCTCGGCTCGGCGGTCCTCTCCCCCAGCGCCGACCTCGCCGAGGGGCGCTACGTCCTCAGCGCCCAGGTGTTCCGCGACGGCGCGCCGCTGGGGCCCGCCTACGCCGCGCCCCTGCTGGTCGGGGCGGCGTACACGACCCCGGACGACGGCGCGGACTCCCCGTCCCCCTCGCCGGTGCCGGGCAGCGACACCCCGGCCCCCGGTGGCTCGACCCCGGCGCCCGGCAGCTCGAGCCCTGTTCCCGGCGGCTCGACGCCGGTTCCCGGCGGCTCGGGACCCGCCCCGACGAGCCCCGCCCCAGGCGCGGCGACCCCGGCTCCGGGGACCGGCACGCCCCCGACCCCGGGCACCCGGCCGGGCGGCAGCAGCCCCTCGGCACCGTCGACCCCGCCGACCTCCGGTGGCGTCGCGCCCGGTGCGCCGACCCCGGACACCGACCACGGCTCGGGTGGCCAGCGGGACGGCTCGGGCAGCCCGGCGCCCGGTGGGAGCACCCCTCCCAGCGGTGGGTCCTCCCCCGCGCCCGGGACCTCCCCCGCGCCGGGGAGCACGACTCCGGCGCCGGGGAGCACGACTCCGGCGCCGGGCGGACAGCAGCCCGGCAGCACCCCGGACCTCGGCGGGCAGCGGACCTACCCCGAGGTGGGGCCGTTCCGGCTGACCTCGATCGCGCCGAGCCGGGTCAGCGTGACCGGCGGTGCGCGCGTCACCATCACCGGCGGGGCCATCCCCGGCGGCGTGCGGGTGCGCGTGGGCGACAGCGCCGCGGCGACGGTGGTGGGCGCCTCGACCACGAGCGTGACGTTCACCGCCCCGGCCCGGGCCGCCGGCTCCTACGACGTGCACGTGTTCGCCCCCGACGGCACCTCGTCGGTGTTGACCGCGGGCCTCACCTACGTCGCCGCGTCCGGCGGCAGCGGCCCGGCGGTGCCGGCTCCCCCGACGGCCCCGTCCGCCCCGTCGTCCCCCGGGACCGGTGGGCAGCCGCCCGGCGGCGGGGACCGCGCGGCGGACGGGTCGGTCCCCGGCCCGGACGGCCAGCGGCTGCTGTACTCGGCACGGTTCGCCGCGCTGGGCAGCGCGGTCTGGGCGCTGGACTGCCGGCGCTCCTGCAGCGGGCTGGCCGTCTGATCCGGTGCTCCGGCCCCCTCCGTGTGCTCGCGAGCCGACGGACGGGGCCGGAGCGCTCCCGCACCCGGCGTCGGCCGGTCAGGACCGGGTGAGCCTCATCGGCTGCCCGGGCGCGACGCGCCGGAGCCCATCGCACCCGTCCCGGCGTCCTCGGCCTCGGGCAGCAGGAGGGTGAACACCGGGGGTGAGGGCTGGGTGAGGTGCAGCCGGCCACCCTCGGCCTCGGCGAGGCGGCGGGCCAGCGCCAGGCCGACGCCGTGCCCGTCGCGCCGGTCTGCTCCCTGGGCGAACAGCAGCCCGGAGCCTCGAGCGACGCCGGGCCCCTCGTCACAGACGTCCACCGCCACCGCTCCGCTGGCCCGGCGCACCGCGACGGTCACGGGACCGACCCCGTGCACCGTCGCGTTGTCGACCAGCACGCCGAGGACCTGCCGGACCGCGGCGGCCGACGCCCGCGCCTCCGGGACGTCCGGGTCCGCTCTGACCACCAGATCGCGGCCGTGCAACGCCAGTCGCGCACCCCACTCCGGGGACAGCTCCCCGATCAGCGCGCCGAGGTCGAGCGGCTCGGTTCCCGCGCGCTGCCCGGCACGGGCCAGGAGCAGCAGCTCCTCGATGGTGGCCTCCAGGCGGTCGGCATCGGCCAGGCTCGCGAGGATCGCCGGCCAGGGGTCGTGGTCGCGCTGCTCCAGCGCCGCCTCCAGCCGCAGCCGCAGGCCCGCCAGCGGCGTCCGCAACTGGTGGGAGGCGTCGGCGGAGAACGCGCGTTCGCGGGCGAGCAGGTCGTCGAGTCGCTCGGCGGTCGTGTCGAGCGCCGCACCGACGGAGTCGATCTCGGGGATGCCGCCCGGACGGCTGCGGACGCTGAAGTCCCCGTCGCCGAGCCGGCGGGCGCTCTCCTCCAGGTCCTCCAGCGGGCCGGCCAGCCGCCGGGCCTGCCATCGCCCGACCAGCCAGGCCACGGTCACCGCCGCGGCGGCCAACCCGGCCATGGCAGCCCAGATCAGGGCGACCTCGCCGAACACGTCCCCGCGGTCCTCGGAGACCAGCACCGCGCCGATGACGTCCTCGCCGTGCGTGACCGGAGCGGCCGCGACCAGCACGTCACCGTCGACGTCGGCTCTGATCTCGCCGTCGAGCGCCGACGCCAGGACCGCGACGTCGCCATCGGGTGTCGCACCGGCCAACAGGTCCCCGTCCTGGTCGAACACAGCGGCTGTGAGGTCCTCGCCGTCGTCGCCGACGTCGTCGACGTCGTCGGGGTCGATCGGAGTGCCGCCCTCCACGCTGTCGGCGACGTCGATCGCCACGTCGCTGGCGACCCGCACGAGGTGGCCGCGCTCCTGCCCCATGAGGTGTCTCAACACCGCGAGAGCCAGCGGGACGCCGAAGAGGAAGGTCGCGACGGCGGAGGCCAGCACGGCCACGCCGATGATGCGAGTGCGCACGAGCATCGCCTCCGTTCCGCCACCGGACGGTGCCGGCCACCCGGCAGCTCCCACGATGCAGGGCTCCCGCAGTTGTGTCACCGCATCGCTCAGCGGCGTTCGACCAGCCGGAGGCGGCCGCCCCCCGGGAGTGGGGCCGCCAGGCGCCTGTGCGATCGGCAAGGGGTTGGCAAAGGGTCCCTCATGAGTTGGCAAAGGGTCCTCGACGGGCGTCACGCCCCCGTTCGCACCGCTTACCGTGCCCCGCCATGAGCTCCGCCCCCGGCCCCGCGTGCACGACCGGACCGCCGACGACCCCGGCTCCCGCCACGAGACGGTCCGGCCGGGTCGTCGGTCTCGACGTGGCTCGCGCGCTCGCGGTGTTCGGGATGCTCGGCGCCCACGTCGGAGCCGTGCCGGGCGACGTGCAGCCGACGCCCGCGGGGTGGCTGGGCGTGGTCAACGGGCGGTCGTCGATCCTGTTCGCCGTCCTCGCCGGGATCTCGGTGGCGCTGCTGTCCGGGCGCACCGAACCGGTCACCGGCGACGAGCTGGTCCGCGCGCGGATGCGGATCCTGGTCCGGGCCGCGTGGCTGTTCGTCATCGGCGGCGCGCTCGAGGCGCTGGGCACCGACATCGACGTGATCCTCGGCGTGTACGCGCTGCTGTTCGTCCTCGCCCTGCCGTTCCTGCGATGGTCGCCCCCGCGGTTGCTCGTCGCGGCCGCTGTGCTGGCCGTGCTGACCCCGCCCGCCGACCTGCTGCTGGCACACTTCGCCGACGGCAACGACGCCTTCGACACCCCGTTCGTCTCGCTGGCCGTGACCGGCGCCTACCCCGCGCTGATCTGGTGGACGTTCATCCTCGTCGGGCTCGCCGTCGGGCGCTGCGACCTCACCTCGGCACGGGTGCGGCTGCGGCTCCTGGGCGCCGGCGGAGCCCTCGCCGTCCTCGGCTACGGCGGCGGCTGGCTGACCACACAGGCGTGGGCCGGCGGGCAACCGGTGCGGAGCCCGGACGGCTTCTCCGAGCGTCCTGACATGTGGGACCCGACCTGGTTGGTCGGTGCCTCGCCGCACAGCGGCACGACCTTCGAGATCGCCGGGTCGGTCGGCGTCGCGCTCACCGTCATCGCCGTGTGCCTGGTGCTCGCCGACCGGCTGCCGAGGGTCCTCTCCCCGGTGGCGGCCGTCGGGTCGATGGCCCTCAGCGCGTACGTCGGCGGTGTCGTCGCCGTGTGGCTCACCGGCACCCTCGACCACGACACCAACGGCCCCTGGCTGGTCTCCGTCCTGATCACCACCGCCGCCGCCACGATCTGGCGGCTGTTCCTCGGCCGGGGGCCACTGGAGCGCCTGCTCACCTGGAGTTCCGTGCGCACGGCCGGGTGAGGACTCCCTGCGGAGACGACGCGGACCGGAGGCGGCGCGGCGTCGCTCCGGGCCGGCGCCCCGGCCGCTGAACTGCGGCGAGCACCGCAACGCCGCTGGCACCGCGGGCGGAGTCGTGACCGTCCTGCGCGCGATCTGGTGGCTGGAGGCGCGGGAGCAGGCGGCTCGACCGACTCCCCTCTCCCCCGCCACTGGGCGGGCGTGGCAACCTCACCGGTGATGACCACATGAGCGGATGGGAGATGCTGGCCGTCGCCGCGGCGGGGCTGGCGGCCGGGAGCATCAACGCCGTCGTCGGCTCCGGCACGCTGGTCACCTTCCCGGTGCTGCTCGCCGTCGGTCTGCCACCGGTCACCGCGACGGTCAGCAACTCCCTCGGGCTGGTGGCCGGCAACCTGACCGGCGCGGTCGGGTACCGGCGGGAGCTCGCCGGCCAGCGCTGGCTGTTGCTGCGGCTGCTCCCGGCGTCGGTCCTGGGCGCGCTCACCGGCGCCTTCCTGCTGCTGCACCTGCCGGCGGAGGCCTTCGAGTCGGTCGTGCCGGTCCTCGTCGCGCTCGCGGTGGTGCTGGTCGCCGTCCAGCCGCTGCTGCAGCGGACGCTGGCCCGCCGGAGACGTGCCGAGGAGGACCCGCCGCCGCCGGAGCGGATCGGGCGCGGCCGGCTGGCCGCCCTGTTCGCCGGCGCCTACGCCACCGGCAGCTACGGCGGCTACTTCGCGGCCAGCCAGGGCGTGCTGCAGATCGGCATCTTCGGGCTGCTGCTCCACGAGTCGCTGCAACGGCTCAACGCGCTGAAGAACGTGCTGACCCTCGCGGTGAACGCGGTGGCCGCGGGCGCCTACGTCGTCGTCGCCACCGACCGCCTGGACTGGCGGGCCGCCGGGCTGGTGGCCGCGGGGTCGCTGCTGGGCGGGCACACCGGCGCGCGGTTCGGCCGGCGGCTGCCCGCGGCGGTCCTCCGGACCGCGATCGTGCTGCTCGGCTGCGTCGCAATCGGGGTGCTGCTGTCCCGCTGACGGCCCGGCACCGGTGTGAACCGGGCCACCCGGCAAGCTGGAGGCCATGACGGGTCCGGTGGCCGAGCGCTTCGACGACGCCCTGCGCCACGCCCCGCCGACAGCCGCCGGTCCCGAACTGCTGCCCTCCCGCCTGGCGCGCGCCACCGCCGGCGTCCTGGGCGTCGACGGAGCGGGGCTGAGCCTGCACGCCGGCACCCTGCGGACCCCCATCGGAGCCAGCGACGAGTCGACCGCGCACGCCGAGCGGCAGCAGTTCACCCTCGGCGACGGGCCGTGCCTGCGCGCCCACGACGACGGCACGGTCATCGCCTTCGCGCCGATCGACATCGAGCGCAACTGGCCGGAGCTGTTCGCGTCCCTCATGGCCGAGACGGCGCACCGGGCCGTGCTCTCGGTGCCCCTCCCCCCGCCGCTGGGCCCGCTGGTGGTCCTCGACCTCTACGTCCACGACCCCGCGGCACTACCCCGGCTGGACCGCCGCGACGTCGCCGTGGTCGCCGGGCGGGTCGCGCAGGAGCTGCTGCTCTCCGTCCGCGGGCCGGAGTTCCCCGACGACGGCAGCGACTGGCTGGCGGGGCCGGACGCACAGCGGCGGACCCGGGTCTGGCAGGCCATGGGGCTGATCGGCGTCACCCTGGACCTGCCTCCCGCCGACGCGCTGGCGACCATGCAGGCGGCCGCGATCGCCGCGGGGCGGGTCGTCGACGACGTCGCCGCCGACCTCGTCGCCGGCCGGCTGCGGCCGCGCGAGCTGCGGGCAGCCCCCGTCCGTGGGGGCGACGCCGGGTGAGTCCCGTCGAGTTCGGCTTCCTCGTCCTCGCCGGCATCGGCGCCGGCCTGACAGGCAGCATCGCCGGTCTGGCCTCGCTGATCAGCTATCCCGCGCTGCTCGCGACCGGCCTCCCCCCGGTGACTGCCAACGTGACCAACACCGTCTCCCTGGTGCTCAACAGCGTCGGGGCGGTCAGCGCCTCCCGGCCCGAGCTGCGGGGGCAGGGCCGCCGGCTGCTCCGCCTGTCGGTGGGCGCGCTGCTCGGCGGCGCCGCTGGAGCGGCACTGCTGCTGCTCACCCCGTCGGAGGCCTTCGAGCGGATCGTGCCGTGGCTGATCGCCGGCGCCTCCATCGCGCTGCTGGTCCAGCGCCCGCCCGGTGAGCTGGCCGTCGAGGGCAGACTGCACCACCCCACCCACCGGGACCCGTGGTGGCTGCCGTTGGGCACCTTCACCATCGCGATCTACGGCGGCTACTTCGGCGCCGCGGCCGGCGTGATGATGCTGGCGATGTTCCTGCTGTCCACCGGCGAGGGGCTGCCGCGCGGCAACGCCCTCAAGAACGTGGTGCTGGGCATGGCCAACGCCGTCGCGGCCACCGGGTTCGTGCTCTCGACCCCGGTGGCGTGGTCGGCGGCCATCCCGCTGGCCATCGGCCTGTTCGTCGGCGGCCGGATCGGGCCGGGCGTGGTCCGCCGGGCCCCGCAGACGGCACTGCGGCGGCTGATCGCCGTCGCCGGGATCGGACTGGCGATCACCCTGGCCGTCCAGGCCTACGGGTGACCGTCCGCCGCGGCCCGGCGACGGGGCGGGCGGTCAGGTGACGTAGGCGGCCAGGAAGAGCACGAAGGCGCTGGCCAGCAGGAGCAGCCGGGCCGGCGTGAGGCCGTTGATCAGGTTCGCCGTCGCCTCGACCCACGCCGGCCGGATGCCCGCCTCCCGGGCGCCGCGGCGCACCAGGCGCACCTCGTCGGCCAGCAGCGCCCCTGCGGCCCCGAGCATGCCGAGGCCGACGACGAGGAAGACCAGCGCCAACCGCTCGTTGAAGGCGTCGGCCGCTCCGGACAGGAACAGCACGGCGAGCAGCCCGGCCAGCAGGCCGACCAGCGCCCCGGCGGCCGGCGCCCACGGGCCCATGCGGGTCAGCGGGCTCGCGCGCCGCGGCCCCACCCGCGGCCGGCCGGGGACCGGCCCCGTCGGCTGGTGCCCCTCGGGGGGCGCCATCGGGGCCTGGGCGGTCCGCCCGCTCCCGGCCGCCGACGACGCAGCCGGTGCTCCCGACGGGGTGGACCCGCCCTGCGGCGCCGGCGGGGCAGACGGGGCGCCGCCGGGGATCGGCCCGGTGGCCAGCGGCACGGACGGCGCGGGACCGGCGGGGGGCGCCGGCGGTGCACCGGCGGGCGCGCTCGCTCCGGCAGGAGGCGCAGGGGTGCCCGTGGGCGGCGCAGGGGCACCGACGGGCGCCGGGGTGGCGCCGGCGGGCGGCACGCTCGGGAACTGGGCGGTCGTCGGGTTCGGGGTGCGCGGGGCCTCGGTCATCGCCGTCCACGCTAGGCGGCGGCACCGACGGGGTCCGGGAGGCCGCGCGGGTGTCGGCAGCCCGCCATCCGCCCTGGTCCGGGACGTCGGGACCGGGCCGGAGGTCCCGTGCCCCCGGTACTAGTCCCAAGGTCGTATGGCTACCTGTCCTGCCCGTATTGGATCCTCGTGCCCGCGTCGGCGTCCCGACGACGGGGAGGGCAACGGGGCCGCTCCCCCGGGTGTGCACGGAGACCGTGACGATCCACGGCTCCGGGCCCCCGTCTTGAGGCGAGGAGTTCGTGGTGACCATCATCTCCAGCCCGCAGGCGTTCAACGAGGACGACCTCTACGTCGACCTGGAGCCGATCTTCGACCAGCCCCTGTTCCTCAAGTGCGAGGGCTTCAACTTCGCCGGGTCGGTCAAGGTCAAGGCGGCCACCGAGATGGTGGAGAGCGCCGAGCGGGACGGCGTCCTGACCCGCGACTCGATCATCGTGGAATCCTCGTCGGGCAACCTCGGCGTCGCCCTGAGCATGATCGCGGCCAGCAAGGGCTACCGGTTCCTCTGCGTGACCGACTCGCGGTGCAACCTGCAGACCCGGCTGCTCATGGAGGCGCTCGGCGCCGAGGTGTACGTGGTCTCCGAGCCGGACCCGGCCGGCGGGTTGCTCGGCGCCCGGCTGAACCACGTGCAGGCGCTGTGCGCCGCCGACCCGCGGTACGTGTGGCTCAACCAGTACACGAACCAGGCCAACTGGCGCGCCCACCACCGGACCACCGCGCCGGCCATCGTCCGGTCGTTCCCGCGGCTGGACGTCCTGTTCGTCGGCGCCGGCACCACCGGCACCCTCATGGGTTGCGCCCGGTTCTTCCGCGAGTGGCACCGGCCGGTCCGCGTGGTGGCCGTGGACGCCGTCGGCTCGGTCATCTTCGGCGGCGCCCCCGGTCGCCGGATGATCCCCGGACTGGGCATGAGCATGCGGCCGCCGCTGCTCGACGAGAGCTACGTCGACGAGGTGGTGATGGTCGAGGAGGCCGACGCCATCCGCGCCTGCCACCGCCTGGCCCGGCGCGGTTTCCTCTTCGGCGGCTCGACCGGGACCGTCGTCAGCGGCGCCGCCCGCTGGCTGGCCGAGCACGACGCCGCCCACCTCACCGCCGTCGCCATCGCCCCCGACCTGGGTGAGCGCTACCTGGAGACCGTCTACCAGTCCAACTGGCTGCACGCGCTGTACGGCGAGGACGTGCTCTCCGACAGCCAGGTCGCCGCGGGCCTGCAGTCCGCCTGATCCCTCCGTCGGCGCGGGGCACGACCGCCCCGCGCCGGCCCCTGCCCGCTGAGCCGAGGCCGAGGAGCCCACGTGCTGAAGGAACCCGCCGACGTCCTGACCGCCGACCCCGCCGTCCCGGCCGTCCCCGCCCCGTCGCCGGGCAGGGACGGCCACCCGGCGACGGCGACCCCCGCGGAGCGTGCCCTGGCCGACGTGCTGGCCGACGTCGTCGGCAAGCCCGTCGACCCTGAGAGCCACTTCTTCGACGACCTGGGCGCCGACTCGATGGTCATGGCCCAGTTCTGCGCCCGCGTCCGCAAGCGCACCGACCTCCCCTCGGTGTCGATCAAGGACGTCTACCGGCACCCCACCATCCGCGACCTGGCCACCGCCCTCGCGCCGGCGCCGACGCCGGCGCCGGCTCCCGACCCGGTCGAGGACGCCCTCGTGAGCGTGCTCGCCGACGTCGTGGGCAAGCCGGTGACACCGACCAGCCACGTCTTCGACGACCTGGGCGCCGACTCGATGGTCATGGCCCAGTTCTGCGCCCGCGTCCGCAAGCGCACCGACCTCCCCTCGGTGTCGATCAAGGACGTCTACGCGCACCCCACGATCCGCGAGCTGGCGTCGGCACTGGCCGCACCCCCGCCCGGCGCCGGCACCGTCCCGGCCCCCACGGTCCCGGCGCCGGCGCCCGTGCCGACCGCGGCGCAGGCGCCGGCGACCGGAGGGCCGCCGGCCAGCACCCTCCGCTACGCCCTCGTGGGGACGCTGCAGGTCCTGGCCTTCCTGGCGTACGCCTACCTCGTCGCGGTCGTGGCCACCACCGGCTTCGACTGGATCTCCGACGGCCGCACGCTCGTCGACGAGTACCTGCGGGCGGTCGTCTTCGGCGCCGCGACCCTGCTGGGCGTCATCGTCACGCCGGTCGTCGCGAAGTGGGTGCTGATCGGCCGGTTCACCCCGCAGGAGTTCCCCGTCTGGAGCCTGGCGTACGTGCGGTTCTGGGTGGTCAAGACACTGATCCGCGCCAACCCCCTCGTGCTGTTCTTCGGCGGCTCCCCGATCTACCTGCTCTACCTGAGGGCCCTGGGCGCCCGGATCGGCCGCGGCGTCACGATCCTGGCCACCAAGCAGGTGCCGGTCGCCATCGACCTGCTCACGGTCGGCGACCACACGGTCATCCGTCGGGAGTCGGTGTTCGCCTGCTACCGGGCGCACGCGGGTTCCATCCAGACCGGCCCGGTCACCATCGGCCGGGACGTCCTGGTCGGCGAGGCGACCGTCCTGGACATCGACACCTCGATCGGTGACGGCGCCCAGCTGGGCCTGCGCTCCACCCTGCAGCGCGGCCAGGCCGTGCCCGCCGGCGAGCACTGGCACGGCAACCCCGCGCAGCGGACCGACGTCGACTACCGGGTGGTCCCCCCGGCCCCGTGCGGCACGCGGCGGCGGATCGCCTACTCCCTCTGGCAGTTCCTGACCGTGGTCCTGTTGAGCCTGCCCCTCAGCATCGGTGGCATCGCCATGCTGCTGGTCCTGTGGCCGGAGATCGGCGCGCTGCTCGACCCCGGGCCGCTGGCGTTCGCGAACCTGACGTTCTACGTCCACGCCGCGGAGGTCTCCGCCGTCCTGTTCTTCGGTTCGGTGCTCCTGGCCCTGCTGGTCGCGACGACCGTCCCCCGCGTCCTGAACCTGTTCATCACCCCGGACCGGGTCTATCCGCTGTACGGGTTCCACTACGCGGTGCAGCGCGGGATCACCCGGCTGACCAACCGCAAGTTCCTCACCGGCCTGTTCGGCGACAGCTCCTACATCGTCTCCTACCTGCGGTGGATCGGGTACGACCTGTCCGAGGTCGTGCAGACGGGGTCGAACTTCGGCACCAACGTCACCCACGACACCCCGTACCACGTCACCGTCGGGACCGGGACGATGGTCGCCGACGGGCTGACCGTCGTGAACACCGACTACTCGGCCACCTCGTTCCGCGTCTCGCGCGCGACGATCGGCCCGCACAGCTTCCTCGGCAACGGGATCATCTACCCGCCGCAGTCGAAGATGGGCGAGAACTGCCTGCTCGCGACCAAGGTCCAGCTGCCGATCGAGGGACCGGTCCGCGACGACGTGGGGCTGCTCGGCTCACCGGCGTTCGAGATCCCGCGGTCGGTGGAGCGCGACGGCACGTTCGACCACTACAAGAGCGCCGAGGAGCTGCCCGTCCGGCTGGCCGCCAAGAACCACTACAACCTGCGGACGATGGCGTGGTTCCTCGTGCTCCGGTGGGTCAACTACCTGGGCCTCACGCTGCTCGCGCTCGCGGCCGCGGACCTGCACCACAGCCTCGGTGCGCTGTCGATCTTCGCCGCGGAGCTCGGGATCGTCCTGTTCACCATCGCCTTCGGCGTCCTGGTCGAGCGGGCCAACCTGCGCTTCGGCCGGCTCGAGCCGCAGTTCTGCTCGATCTACGACCCGTACTTCTGGTGGCACGAGCGCTACTGGAAGCTGCTGTGGAACCCCGCCCTGTTCAACGGCACGCCGATGAAGGGCCTGATGTGGCGGCTGGTCGGCGTGCGCGTCGGCCGTCGGCTGTTCGATGACGGGGCCGACATCCCCGAGCGGACGCTGGTCACCATCGGCGACGACTGCACCCTCAACGCCCAGACCTGGCTGCAGGCGCACTCGCAGGAGGACGGCGCCTTCAAGTCCGACACCATCACCCTCGGCAACGGGGTCACCCTGGGCATGGTCGCCTGGACCCACTACGGCGTGACGCTCGGCGACGGCGCCGTCCTCGCGGCCGACTCGTTCCTGATGAAGGGCGAGGAGATCCCGCCGGGCGAGCACTGGGGCGGCAACCCCGCGGAGGAGCTGCCCGAGGTCCCGCCCGCCCTGCCCGCACCCAGCCTGCGCCGGCTCCCGGCTGCCGCCGTCGTGCCGCCGCGGATCGACCCCGTCCCCGTGTCCTCGTCCGGAGGGCGGCACCGTGCCGGCCCACGGCACCTGACCCCGACCGCCCGCTGAGAAGGGAACGCTCCCCATGACCGTCACGGCTGCCGACACCGGCCAGGACTTCTGGCGCGGGGTGCTCCGCGCGGGCGGGTCGACCGCGGTCCCGCGGTGGACCCTCGACCCCCGCCCCGGCACCGCCCGGCACGAGGCGCTGCTGCCGGGCAGCCTCACCGCGGCCCTGCGCCGGCTGGCCGCCGAGCTCGAGGTGCCGCTCCGGTCGGTGCTGCTGGCCGCGCACGCCCGGGTCCTCGCGGCCCTCTCCGGGGAGACCGACGTCGTCACCGGCTACCTCGCCGGGGGCGGCAGCGGCCCGCTGCCCTGCCGGCTGTCCACGGACACCGGGTCGTGGCGCGAGCTGGTGCGGTCGGCCGCCGCGGTCGAGGCCGGGCTGCGCGCCCACCGGGACGTCGCGCTCGACGACCTGCGCCGCGACCTGGACCTGACCGGCCCGACGTCCGAGGTGGTCTTCGACCCGAGCGGCGACGGGGAGCTCCCCGACGGCGCGGTCCTCCGGGTCGGCGTCCCCGGGGACGGCGCCCGCCTGGCGCTGCGGTACCGCAAGGACGCCCTGGACGCCGGCGCCGCCGCCCGCATCTCCGGCTACCACCGCACCGCCCTCACCCTGATCGCCGCCGACCCCGACGCCGACCCGGCGCGGCAGAGCCTGCTGGCCCCCGACGAGCTGCGCCGCCAGCTCGACGGGATGGCCGGCCGTGCCCGGGAGCTGCCCGACCGCCGGGCGCACGAGCTGTTCGAGGAGCAGGCCGGCCTCCGCCCGGACGACGTCGCCGCGGTCCACGGGGACCGGCAGCTGACCTACGGCGAGCTCAACGCCCGCGCCAACCGGCTGGCCCGGGCCCTGCGCGCCCGCGGGCTGCAGTCCGAGGACGTCGTCGCCGTGGTCACCGAGCGGGACCTGGACTGGCTGACCGCGGTCCTCGCGGTCTTCAAGGCCGGCGGCGCCTACCTGCCCGTCGAGCCGCACTTCCCGGCCGACCGCATCGCGACCACGCTGGGCCGTGCCGGGTGCCGGCTGGTGCTCACCGAGCCGGGCAGCACCACCTCGCTGGACGCGGCCCTGACCCGGCTGCCCGGCGTGGCGGCCCTGGAGGTCGGTGCCGCCGTCGCCGAGGGGCACTCCGACGAGGACCTCGGCATCGCCGTCTCCCCGGACCAGCTCGCCTACATCTACTTCACCTCCGGCTCCACCGGGGAGCCCAAGGGGGCGATGTGCGAGCACGCGGGCATGCTCAACCACCTCTTCGCCAAGATCGACGACCTCGGCATCGGCGAGGGGCAGACCGTCGCCCAGGTCGCCCCGCAGTGCTTCGACATCTCGCTGTGGCAGCTGGTCTCCGCGCTGCTGGTGGGCGGGCGCACCCTGCTCGTCCCGCAGGACGTCGTCCTCGACGCCGAGCGCTTCGTCGACCTGCTCGCCGCGGGGCGGGTCTCCGTCGTCCAGGTCGTGCCGTCCTACCTCGAGGTCGTCCTCTCCTACCTCGAGGTGCACCCGCGGGACCTGCCCGACCTGCGCTGCGTGTCGGTCACCGGCGAGGCGCTGAAGAAGGAGCTCACCCAGCGCTGGTTCGCCGCGAAGCCGGCGATCGCGCTGGTGAACGCCTACGGGCTCACCGAGACCTCCGACGACACCAACCACGAGGTCATGCACGGCGTCCCGGACGGCGACCGGGTGCCGCTCGGCGGCCCGGTGGCCAACGTCGAGGTCCGCGTCGTCGACGAGCAGCTGGCCCCCGTCCCGCTCGGCGCCCCCGGGGAGATCGTCTTCTCCGGCGTCTGCGTCGGCCGTGGGTACGTCAACGACCCCGAGCGCACCCGGCTGGCCTTCGTGCCCGACCCGTACCGTCCCGGCCGGCGGCTGTACCGCAGCGGCGACCACGGCCGCTGGCGGCCCGACGGCAAGCTGGAGTTCCTCGGCCGCCGGGACAGCCAGGTGAAGATCTCCGGCTTCCGCATCGAGATCGGCGAGATCGAGAACACCCTGCTGCGCACGCCGGGGGTCCGGGACGCCGCCGTGGTGGTCGCCGAGGGCGCCGACCGGAGCCGCCACCTGGTGGCCTTCTACTCGGGGGCGGAGGCGGTGGACGCCGACGTGCTGCGCGCCCGGCTGGCCGCGTCGCTGCCGGTCTACATGGTCCCGAAGGCCTTCCACTGGCGGGAGCGCCTGCCGCTCACCACCAACAGCAAGATCGACAAGAAGGCGCTGACCGCGCTGGCCGCGGACCTCGCCGCCGTCGAGGAGGAGCACAGCAGCCCGCGGACGCCCACCGAGCGGCGCCTGGCGGCCGCGTGGGCGCGGGTGCTCGGCATCCCGGAGGACCAGGTGAGCCGCACCGACTCCTTCTTCGACCGCGGCGGCACGTCGCTGTCGGCGGTGAAGCTGGCCATCGCCCTCGACCGCGCGGTGTCCCTGCCGGAGCTCATGGCCCACCCCGTGCTCGCCGACCTGGCCGTCCTGGTCGACGAGAAGACCTGCGCCCCGGCCTGACCCCCTCACGCGAAGGAGCCCTGATGTCCTCCCTGTCCCCGGCCGCGCTGCTCGACGTCGTGCAGCGCCCCGGCCGGCCCCCGCAACTCGACGTCGACGGTGCGGGGAACCCGGCCGGCTGGGTCGCCGCCCACCGGGACGCGTTGCGTGCGGCCGTCACCGAGCACGGCGCCCTGCTCGTCCGCGGGCTCGGGCTGCCCGACGCCGGCACGGTCGCGGCCGTCTCCGACCGGCTGTCCGACCGCCTGATGCCGGAGCTGGAGGCGTTCGCGCCCCGCGAGCCGGCGACCGGGGGCGTGTACTCGGCGACGCCGTGGCCGGCGAACCAGCAGATGTGCATGCACCACGAGCTCAGCTACGCCCAGCAGTTCCCCGGCCTGCTGCTCTTCGCCTGCCTGACCGCCCCGACCACGGGCGGGGCCACCGGCCTGGCCGACGCGCCCTCGGTCCTGGACGCGCTGCCGGCGGACCTGGTCGCGCGCTTCGAGCGCGAGGGCTGGCTGCTGGTGCGCAGCTACACCGACGAGATCGGCGCCTCGGTGGCCGAGGCCTTCGGCACCGACGACCGGGCCGCGGTGGAGGCCTACTGCCGCGCGCAGGACATCGAGTTCGAGTGGCAGCCCGACGGCGGCCTGCGCACCCGGCAGCGGCGCAGCGCCGTCCTGCGGCACCCGGTCACCGGCCGGCGCTGCTGGTTCAACCAGATCGCCTTCCTCAACGAGTGGACCCTCGCCCCCGAGGTCCGCGAGTACCTCGTCGACTTCTACGGTCCGGACGGGCTGCCGTTCACCACCCGCTTCGGCAACGGGGACCCCATCGGTGAGGACGTCGTCGCGCTGCTCAACGAGGTGTACGAGGCGGCGGCCGTCCGGGAGCCGTGGCAGGACGGGGACCTGCTGCTGGTCGACAACGTGCGCACCGCGCACGGGCGGGAGCCCTACGAGGGCCCGCGCGAGGTCCTCGTCGCCCTGGCCGACCCGATCCGCCGCTCCGAGGTCGACGGGAGCAGCCGGTGACCGCCGCCGTCCCCCCGTTCGCTGTGGTGCCGGGGGCCCAGGTCAGCGGGGTCCTCCAGGGCCGGGAGAAGCAGGTCGTCGAGCTGGTCGAGGCCACCTACCGGCTGCACGGGGCCGGGGACTCGGTCAACCCGCCGTCGTACTTCCTGCGCTTCCCCGACCGGCCCAGCGCGCGGATCATCGCGCTGCCCGCCTCGATCGGCGGCGACATCCGCGTCGACGGGCTGAAGTGGATCTCGAGCTTCCCGGAGAACGTCGCCGCGGGGATCCCGCGGGCCTCGGCGGTGCTGATCCTCAACGACCACGACACCGGCTATCCGTTCGCGTGCATGGAGGCCTCGGTCATCAGCGCGACACGGACCGCCGCGTCGGCGGCGTCGGCCGCGGACTGGCTCAGCCGCGGCCGGCCCCGGCCGACCCGCGTCGGGTTCTTCGGCGTGGGGCTGATCGCCCGCTACATCCACACCTTCCTCGCCGGCACCGGGTGGTCGTTCGACGAGGTCGGCGTGTTCGACCTGTCCCCCGACAGCACCGCCGGGTTCACCGCCTACCTGGACGCCGCCGGCACCCCCGGCCGGGTCACGGTCCACGACAGCGCCGAGGAGCTCATCCGCGGCAGCGACCTGGTGGTGTTCGCGACCATCGCCGGGGAGCCGCACGTCACCGACCCGTCCTGGTTCGACCACTGCCCGCTGGTGCTGCACGTGTCGCTGCGCGACCTGGCGCCGGAGGTCCTGCTGCGCTCGGTCAACGTCGTCGACGACGTCGAGCACTGCCTCAAGGCCGACACCTCGCCGCACCTGACCGAGCAGCTCACCGGCAGCCGCGACTTCCTCGCCGGGACGCTCGCGGAGGTGATGGAGGGGCGGGTGGAGATCCCGGCGGACCGGCCGGTGGTCTTCTCCCCGTTCGGGCTCGGCGTGCTCGACCTCGCCGTGGCCAAGCACGTCTACGACGAGGTCGCACGCTCCGGCGAGCTGCGGGTGGTGGACGACTTCTTCTCCGAGCTGCGTCGGTACGGATGAGACTGCCGGGCCGGGGGGTCGCCGCTCTGGCCGCGGGCGGCCTCCGGCCCGGCGTGTGCCAGGTGTGGTGGGCGTCGACGGGCGACCTGCGGCCGCAGCACGACGCCCTCCTCGCGCCCGCGGACCTGGAGCGGCGGGCACGGCTCGCGGAGGACGACGACCGGCGGCACAGCACCATGGCCGCGGCGGTGGTCCGCGCGGTCCTCGGCACCGCCCTGGGCGTGTCCCCGGCCGGCCTGGTGGTCGACCGCACGTGCCCGGGGTGCGGGCGCCCGCACGGTCGGCCGCGGCTGCCGGCCCTCCCGGACCTCGGCGTGTCGGTGACGCACTCGGCCGGCTGCGTCGCCGTCGCGGTGCTCCCCGGCGGCGCGGTGGGCATCGACGTCGAGGAGGTCGTCCGGCCCGGCACCGACCTGGACGAGCTGGCCGGCGTCGTCCTCGCCCCGGAGGAGCGGGCCGAGCTCGCCCGGGCACCGCTCGGCTACCGCCACCGGGCGTTCACCACCTGGTGGACCCGCAAGGAGGCCCTCCTCAAGGCCACCGGCGAGGGGCTGGCCACCCCCCTGGAGACCGTCGTCCTCTCCCCGCCGTGGACGCCCGCACGGGTGCTGCGCTGGAGCGGGACCGGCCCGGCGTGGCTGTCCGACCTCCGCCCGCCCGCGGGTCTGGCCGGGGCCCTGGCCGGCCTCGGCCGTCCGCCCGTCGCGATCGAGGAGCGGGACGCCGGCCCGCTGCTGGATCAGACCAGCCGGCGACTGTTCGGCGCGACCACGCGCAGCCAGCGGTACCCGTAACCGTCGACGGCCAGCTCCACCCCGCCGTCCTCCCCGACCCGCTCCTCGCCCGGCTGCAGGAGGTCCACCAGGCGGTGGTCGGGGCCGCAGTCGGCCAGCGTCAGGGGGACCTTCCGCGGCTCGGGCCCGACGTTGTGGACGGCGACCAGCGTGCCGTCGTCCCAGCTGCACAGGTGGGCCAGCACCGCCGGGTGCGGCTGGTCGAGGACCGTGAAGGTGCCCCAGCCCAGCTCGGGTGACTCGCGGTACCGCCGGATGAGCAGCTTGAGGAACGACAGCAGCGAGTCCGGGTCGTGCCGCTGGTCGGCGACGTTGACGAACTCCGGGGCGAAGCCCCCGTCGACGACGGGGCCGGGGAGCCGGTCGGGGGCGGCCGTCGAGAAGCCGCCGTTGGGGCCCGAGGTCCACTGCATCGGCGTCCGGACGGCGAGCCGGCCCTCGGCGTCGAGGTCCTCCCCCATGCCGATCTCCTCGCCGTAGAAGAGGACCGGGGTGCCCGGCAGGGAGAACAGCAGGCTGTAGACCATGCGGACCCGCCGCGGGTCACCGTCCAGCATCGGCGGGAGGCGGCGGCGCAGGCCGCGGCCGTAGACCTGCATCCGTTCCTCGGGCCCGAACGCGGCGAAGACCTCCTGGCGCTCCTCGTCGCTGAGCTTGTCGAGGGTCAGCTCGTCGTGGTTGCGCACGAAGGTGGCCCACTGGCTGTCCGGGTTGACCGCGGGCCGCTGGACGAGCGCGGTGGCCAGCGGCCCGGCGTCCTCCCGGGCGAGGGACAGGTAGAGCGCCTGCATGCCGACGAAGTCGAACAGCATGGTCAGCTCGTCGCCGTCGGCGCCGCCGAAGAACTCCACCTGCTGCTCGTGCGGCAGGTTCACCTCGCCCAGCAGGATCCCGTCGCCGGTGCGGCGGCCGAGGAAGGAGCGCAGCGCGCGCAGGTACTGGTGCGGGTCGGGCAGCTCCCCGGCGTCGTCCGGCTCCACCTCGAGGAAGAAGGGGACGGCGTCGACGCGGAAGCCCGACAGGCCCAGCTGCAGCCAGAAGCCCATGATCTTGGCGACCTCGTCGCGCACCCGCGGGTCGGCCACGTTCAGGTCGGGCTGCTCCTTGTAGAAGCGGTGCTGGTACCACTCGCCGGTCGGCTCGTTGAAGGTCCAGGTGCTGTCCTCCTGGTCGGGGAAGACGACCTGGCCGGAGGTGTCCGGCGGCTCGTCGTCCCGCCAGACGTAGAACTCGTGGAACGGCGAGTCCTTGCTCTGCCGGGCCTGCTCGAACCACGGGTGCCGGACCGAGGTGTGGTTGACGACGAGGTCGGCGATCACCCGCATGCCGCGGTCGTGGGCCGTGCGGATGACCTCGACCAGGTCGCCGTGGGTGCCCAGCCGCGGGTCCACGCCGTAGAAGTCGGTGATGTCGTAGCCGTCGTCGCGCTCGGCGGTCGGGTAGAAGGGCATCAGCCACAGGCAGGTCACGCCGAGGTCGGCGAGGTGGTCGATGCGCTGGGCGAGGCCGGCGAAGTCGCCGCAGCCGTCGCCGTTCCAGTCCAGGTAGGTCTCGACGTCGAGGCAGTAGACGACGGCGGTCTTCCACCAGAGATCGCTCGTGTCGGTGATCCGCATGCCGGCGTCCCTACCGCAGTTCCGCCTCCGGGTCGACCCAGGCCTCGTTGACCAGCTGGAACAGGACGTGGTCGCGCCACTCCCCGGCGATGCGCAGGTAGCGGGGAGCGAGCCCGAACCGCTCGAAGCCGTTGCGCTGGAGGACCCGCTGGGAGGCGAGGTTGTCGACGAGGGTGCCGGCCTCCAGCCGGTGCAGGCCGGCCTCGCCGAACGCGACGCGCACCATCGCGGCGACGGCGGCCGTGGCGACGCCCCTCCCGTTGACCTCCTCGGCGACCCAGTAGCCGAGGGTGCCGGACTGCAGGGGCCCGCGGACGACGTTGGTCACCGAGATCCGGCCGACGACCTCGCCGTCGAGCACGATCACGGCCGGGATGACGGTGCCGGCCTCGGCCTGCTCGAGGAGGCGGGCGGTGTCCCGGCGCTGGAACTCCTCCGTGCCGTACTCGTCGGGGCGTGGCGGGCTGGTGGGGGCGAGGAACGCACGGTTGGCGACGAGCAGCCGGGTCAGGGCCGGGACGTCGTGGTCGGTCAGGGGGCGCACGGTCACGGCCACGCCGACGCACCCCAGGCGGCTCCGGTGCTCACTCGCCGAGCGCCTCCAGCCGGACTGCCACGCGCACGCGGGCCTCGGCGAGCCCCGGGAGGCCGGACCACGCGTGGTGGTTCAGCAGCGCGGCCACCTGTCGCAGCTCGGGAGCCGACATCGCCTCACCGGTGTTGACCCGCCGGATCACGTCGTCCACCTCGGTCATGCCGCCCCGTCCCCCCGCCGTGGCCGCGCACCACGGTGTGCGCGGCCCGCCTCCTCTTCGACGTGTGGGGCGCGGGCGGATGCAGGCGGTGGCGGTGGCGTCGGTGTGCCGCGCGGCCGGGTCCATCGGGGGGCCGTGCTCCCGGGCGGTCAGGGCAGGACGGCGGGTTGCGGCTCCTGGTGGGGGCGCAGCGGCTCGGCCGGGCCCGGCGGGTCGATGGCCACCGCTGGGGCGGGGGCGGTGACGTCGAGCTGGGGCAGGACGTGCTCGCCGAAGGCGTCGAGGAAGCCGATCTGCTCCTTGCCGACGTGGTGGAGGTAGATCTGGTCGAAGCCCAGCTCGACGTACTCCTGGAGCCACGCCACGTGCTGCCCCAGGTCGGCGGAGATGCGCACCGCCTGTCCGACCGCCTCCGGGGTCACGTGCGCGCTGGCCTGGTCGAAGGCGCGGGTCGTGTCGAGGTCCCAGCACAGCGGCGGCGGAAAGACGTTGCTGCGCCACTGGTCGTGGGCGATGGCCACCGCGCGGTCGGCGTCGGGGTCCCAGCTGACGTGGACCTGGAGGGTGAGCGTGCCCTGCCCGCCGGCGTCGCGGTACTCGCTGATCACCTCGCGGAGGGTGTCGTGCGGCTGGTTGATGGTGACCAGGCCGTCGGCCCACTCCGCGTGCCGGCGGGCGGTGGCCGCGGTCACGGCGGGCGCGATGAGCGCCGGCTGCTGCTCCGGCAGGGTCCAGATGCGGGCCCGGTCGACGGTGACCAGCCCCTCGTGGCTGACCTCCTCCCCCGCCAGCAGCGCGCGGATGACGTCGACGCACTCGCGCAGGCGGGCGTCCCGGATGTCCTTGCGCGGCCAGACGTGCCCGGTCACGTGCTCGTTCATGGCCTCCCCCGAGCCCAGGGCGACCCAGAACCGGCCGGGGAACATCGCCCCGAGGGTGGCGATGGCCTGCGCGACGATCACCGGGTGGTAGCGCTGGCCCGGGGCGTTGACCGCGCCGAAGGGCAACCCGGTGGTGGCCAGCGCGGCGCCGAGCCAGGACCACGCGAAGCCGGAGTGCCCCTGCCGCTCGTTCCACGGCTCGAGGTGGTCGGAGCACATCGCGGCGGTGAACCCGACCTGCTCCGCGTGCTGCACGGCGCGCAGGAGGTCCGCGGGGTGCACCTGCTCGTGCGAGTTGTGGAAGCCGATCACCGTCATGCGCGCCCCACTACCCCCGTGCTCAGGCGCTCTACCAGCGCCCTCCTCCTGCGGCGCGTGCTCGGTCGCAGGTGGTGGATGCCGAGCCTCCCGTCGAGACCCAAGCACGCTCGACCGGACCGGCCCGAGGCGTCGGGCGTGCCGCTCCTCTTCGTCGACCGGGCCGGCCACGCCCGTCCGGCCTCGCGGCGTGGGTATCGCCGCGAGGCCGTGGACGTGTCGCGCCGTCGGGTCAGAAAGGTGGGGGGTCGTCGGTGGGGTCGGGTGCCGGTGGGGGCTGGGGTGGGGGTCCGGCCAGGACGCGGGGGCCGGTGAGGGGCAGGGCCGGTCGCAGGCCGGGTGGGCGGCTGGTCCGGGTGATGCCGCTGGGGGTGGTGACGGTCAGGACGCCCTCGGCGGTGAGGGCGTAGAGCCAGCCGCGGGCGTGGGTCTTGAGCCGGTGGTGGCGCCGGCACAGGCAGCACAGGTTCGCGCAGGCGGTTGCGCCGCCGCGGGGTGCGGGAGGACGTGGTCCAGGTCGGCCCAGCCGGCGGTGTTGGCGCAGCCGGGATGGCGGCAGGTGCGGTCGCGGGTGGTCACCCACCTCCGCTGGGCGGCGGTGGGCGGGTAGGCGCCGGTCGGCGGCGGTCGGTCGAGCACCGGACATCCGCAGCCGGGATCGCCGGTGGTGGCGTCGGCGTCGGGGTGGGTGGGGCAGCGGCGGCGGGCCAGCCGCTCGGCCTCGCGGTGGGTGGTGGTGGCCAGCAGCGCGCCGCCCGGGCCGGTGATCGCCACGGTGAGGGAACCGCCGGCCGGTGCCTGCAGGCCGCCGGGGCAGATCGCGTCCAGCTGGGTGAGCAGCTCGCGCAGGTGGGCGGCGGTGATCGGCTGCCCGTCCACCTCACCGACCCGTGCCGGCACCGACCCCCGCGCCGCGAAGCCCGCCGAGGCGTCGTGGGCAGGAGATCGGGCGGGGGTGAGCGCATCGAGCGGTGCGGTGATCGTCAGCTGCGCGCCCACCGGGTCGCGGTCCTCCCAGGGGCGCAGCACCAGATCGGCCAGCGCGCCGACCCGCAGCATCCCCAGCGGCCGCTCGTCGCCGGCCTTTGCGCGGCGCGGGCCGCGCCGTCGAGCACCTGCCGGCAGGCCGCGGCCAGCTCGTGCGGCATGGTGGCCACCAGCTCCGAGACCCCGTCACCGACCGGGCGGACGGCCACGTTCGCCCCCCGCGCGGCATCGGCCCGACGGCGGTCGGCCGCGGCGGCGTCCCGGGCGGCCAACTCCGCGGCCACCGCCGCCTTCAGCCGGCGCACCGACAGCTCGGCGGCGTGCGGCAGCACCGCGGCCTCCACCGCGGCCAGGATGCGCGGATCGGTGGCCCGGGCCTTCCAGCCCAGCTCCGCGGCGATCGCCCGCGCCCGCGGCCAGTCCAGCCGCCCCTCGGCCAGTGCGGCGCGGGTGGCCGGCAGCACCTCGGTCAGCGCGGCCGCCTGGTCGATCAGCGTGCTGGCCGCGGCGCGGGAGGTGTTGAGCACCAGCGCCAACTCGTCGGCGAAGAACTCCGACACACCCTCGGGCCGGCCCGGCCCACCCCGCTCCCCGGCCGCCGCACCCGGCTGGCCGGGCTTCCGGTCGTAGGTGTCGGGGCGGTCGGCGGCCAGCCCGGCGATCAGATCGAGTTCGTAGGCGGCCAGCATCGCCTTGAGCTGCTGCAGCCGCTGCAACTCCAGCGCCTTCTCCTCCGCCGAGCGCGCATGAACGGGCAGGGCGTCGGACAGCTGCACCGGTACCGGATCCACCGGCACCCCGGCAGGCGGCTCCAGCAGCGCGACCATCAGGCCGACTCCGAACCCGCTGCCTCCGAACACACCCCGAACCTAGGCCGCAGGTACGACACTTCCAGGCCCCTGAACAGCACAGATACAGAAGAACCCACCGCGACCGAGGCCCAGCGCCGGCCAAGGACCGGCACTCCCGGCGAGCTCTCGCACGAGCACCGACCGCGAACGAGCAGGAGCCCGGAATCCTCAGGCCTGCAGCCACCTCGGCACGGGCCAGGGGCCGGCACCGACGCGAGCCCTGCCTCAGCGCAGGCCGGCCACCGCCGGTCACGCGAGCAGGTCCGCCACCCGGGCCGGATCGGTCCCCACGTCCAGGTGCGCGCCGCTCCCATCGCCCCGCACGTCCCACCCCCGGGCCCGCGCCGCCGCGGCGTCCCGGTCGCACGCCGGCGAGAGCTGCACGTACCGGACGTCCCTGCCGGCCACCGGTCGAGCACCGGGACGGCGACGTCGAAGAAGTCGGCCGGCAGTTCGTGGCCCTCGGCGAGGATCGCGGCCCGCACCCGCTGGTCGGGCAGCAGACCGGTCATCGCGTCGGGGCCCCACCACGTCGTCCAGTCGGCGATCCGCCCGTCGCGCACCAGGGGCGCCACCGCCTCCCGGATCTCCGGAGGCCACTCCCCCGACGGCCCGGGGCACCACGGCGTCCAGCCACACGGCCCGGACGGCGCGCGCGGCGGCAGCGACCGCGGTGAGGACCATCCCCGCCCCGGAGAACCCGACGACGACGTCCGCCGGACCGGCCTCGGCTGCTGACGCGACCCGGCGCTCCGGCCACCCGGGTGCCGTCTCCACCGTGGCGCGCAGGTCCGGCACCGCGAGGGTCCCTCCTCGCCGGCGCAGCTCCGCAGCCAGCGGCGCGAGCACTGCCGGTCCGAGGAGCGGCGGGTGGACCAGCAGCCAGGTCGTCACCCTGGTCACTCCGCCGCGCGGAGGGCGCGGATCCACCACTCGACCGCGGGCACAGACGGCTCGAACCGCGCCCACCCGTTGAGGACGCCGAGCAGCTGCCAGTAGCGCTCGACGCGGGCGTCGGTGAACGTCGCCAGCCGGTCGGCGAGCTCCTGGCGGCGGCCCGGGACGGTCGGCCGCCCCTCCGACAGCCAGGTCCGCGACCAGCGCCTCGGCCTCCGGCGTCCTGGGCAGCACGTCCGACGCCAGCGCCCGCCGTCCCAGCAAGACCATCCGTGCGGCGTCCACCCCGGTCGCGTCCGGGTCCTCCGGCGTGGCCGCCGCCCCCGCCACCGCCATCTCGCGGACCCGGTCGGCGAAGGCCGGGTCGGCCACCAGCCGCGCCAGCTCCAGCCACGCACCCACCTGCTCCGGCGTCGGGTCCTCGGGCAGCTCGGCGGGCAGCGTCCGCATGCCGGCGGCGATGCCGGCGCCGGGCGCGTCCTCGGGCACGCCAGCGAACGCCCGCGCCACGAAGTCGTCGATCAGCTGCTGCCGCTCCCGGGCCGAGAGCGCCGCCAGCTCGTGCACGATCCTCATCTCCTCCGTCGTCGTCCCCGCCGTCGCCACCACGCGCGGCAGGGTGCGGCGCAGCCGCAGCAGCCGGATCTCGGCGGCCAGCGCGCGCACGTGCTCGTCAGCCACCTCGGCCACCGTCCGGCGCCGGGCCAGCAGCTCCCGGACCGCCGGCAGGCCCAGCCCCAGCTGCCGCGGCGTGCGGACCAGGTCCTGGCGGGCGACCGCCGCCGCGTCGTAGAGGCGGTAGCCGCCGGCCGACCGCGTCGGCGGGTCGACCAGCCCCTCGTCGGACCAGAACCGCACGGTGCGCACCGGGACACCGAGCCGGCCGGCCGGCCGGCCGATCGCGAGCGCGTCGTCGTCCATGGCGCCACCCTGCACCTCCAGTCGCTGGAGGGTCCGCAGCGAGAGCGGCACCACTCCGCAGCTGCTGTGTGGGCCGGGGGTGCGCTGGGGAGTATCGGGACGTGACGCGCACGCCGACGACGGACGAGTGGGGCATCGACGCCAGCTGGCTCGACGCCCTCGACGAGGAACACCAGGTCGCCCAGGCCACGATCGATCGACTCCGGGAGGTGATCGGTGCCCCACCGGCCGACCTGGAGGACCGCGCGCCGATCGTGGCCCGCCCCGGCGACGCGCTGGAGGTGGACGAGGCGGAGGTGACCCTCGAGGACGGCTCCACCCGGCACGTCGACGGGGAGCTGCCCGAGGACTTCCCGCTGGGCTACCACTGGCTCCAGGTCCCCGGCGGGCACCGCCGGCGGCTGATCGTCTCCCCCGGCCGCTGCTGGCTGCCCGACGAGCGCGCCTGGGGCTGGGCCGTGCAGCTCTACGCCACCCGCAGCCGCGCGAGCTGGGGCATCGGCGACCTCGCCGACCTGCGCGCCGTCCGGGAGATGGCGGCGAGCCAGGGGGCCGGCTTCGTCCTGATCAACCCGCTGCACGCCGTCGCCCCCACGCCGGGCCAGGAGGCGAGCCCCTACCTCCCGGCCACCCGCCGGTTCCGCAACCCGATCTACCTCCGCGTGGACGAGGTGCCCGGCGCCGACCGGGTCGACGCCGAGGCGGACGCCGGCCGTGCGCTCAGTGACGGCGACCTCATCGACCGGGACGCGATCTGGGCCCGCAAGCGCGAGGCGCTGCGCCGCGTCTTCGACGCCGCCGGCCGCGACGACCCCGCCTTCCCCGACTGGTGGTGGCACCAGGGCCAGAAGCTGCAGGACTGGGCCACCTGGTGTGCCCTCGCCGAGGTCCACGGCGGGGACTGGCACACCTGGCCCGAGGAGCTGCGTGACCCCCGCAGCGAGGCCGTCGGCCGGTTCGTGGCCGAGCACGAGCGGGACGTCGCCTTCCACGCCTGGCTGCAGTGGGCGCTGCACCTGCAGGTGGAGCGGGCGACCGAGGGCATGACCGTCATCCAGGACCTGCCCATCGGGGTCGCCGGTGGTGGCGCCGACGCCTGGACCTGGCAGGACGTGCTCGCCGACGGCGCCTCCGTGGGCGCGCCGCCGGACGCCTTCAACGCGCAGGGCCAGGACTGGGGCTCGCCCCCGCTGGTCCCGTGGCGGCTGCGGGCTGCGGACTACGAGCCGTTCGTGCAGTCCATCCGCGCCACGATGGCCGGCGCCGGGGGCCTGCGCATCGACCACGTCATGGGCCTGTTCCGGCTCTGGTGGGTGCCGCGCGGCGAGAGCCCCGCGGACGGCGCGTACGTGCGCTACCCGGCCGAGGACCTGCTCGACATCGTCGCGCTGGAGAGCTCCCGGGCGCAGGCGGTCGTCGTCGGCGAGGACCTCGGCACCGTCGAGGAGGGCGTGCGCGAGGCGCTGGCCGACCACGGCATCCTCAGCTACCGGCTGCTGTGGTTCGAGGAGGACGACCCCGCGCAGTGGCCCGAGACCGCGATGGCCGCCGTCACCACCCACGACCTGCCCACCGTGGCCGGCCTGTGGACCGGGGCAGACGTGGAGGAGCAGCGGGAGCACGGCACCGGCACCGACGAGGAGCTCGAGCAGGGCCGCGAGTCGCTGCTGGAGAAGCTCTCCGGCGTCCGGAAGAACGCCAAGCCCGAGACCGCGGTGAAGCGGGCGCACGAACTGCTCGCCAGGGCGCCGTCCCTGCTGCTGTCGGCCACCCTGGACGACGCCCTCGCCGAGCGGCGCCGCCCCAACATGCCGGGCACCACCGACCGGCCCAACTGGTCGCTCCCCCTGCCGGTCCCGGTGGAGGACCTGCCCGACCACCAGCTCCTGCAGACGGTGGCCCGCACCCTCGGCGACGCCGTCTCCGGCCGGTCCTGACCCCTGACGGCGGGCGCTCCGCGCGCACGACGCGGAGCGCCCGCCGCCGCCTCCTGTCGAACAGGCGTTCGACCTCGTGCGACACTCCCGGGGTGGCTGGCGGCATGCACCCCGGGCGGTCGGGCCGCTCCCTCGGGGAGCGGGCGGCCTCCTCCGGGGTCCCCCCGCCGCAGCCGTCCCGCTCGGCGACGCCCGGGCGCGGGGAGGGCCGCGGGCGGCACTGCTGGGTGCACGACCCGCCCGGCGCGCCCGGGGTGTGGCCCGGGCTGCTGGTCGAGTGGCGGCAGGGGGAGGG
Organism: Geodermatophilus sp. SYSU D01105; assembly: GCF_054050095.1. NCBI lineage: Bacteria > Bacillati > Actinomycetota > Actinomycetes > Geodermatophilales > Geodermatophilaceae > Geodermatophilus > Geodermatophilus sp. SYSU D01105. Next base: position 157,873 of record NZ_JBJGYR010000005.1, on the reverse strand, counting down.
TGGCTGGCAGGGCCGGGTGGCCTACGCCGTGGCCGGTCCGCACGGTCCGGTCCTGGTCGAGGGCTGGGTGCCGGCCGCGCTCCTGGAGCAGCGCTGATCACGGGTTACGGCGGGAGCGGGCTGGCTATGGCTCCGGGGAGCGACATCCCCGACGAAGCGGAGAACCCCATGAGCGAGCCCGACCGCCCCACGCTGGACGACGTCATGGACACGACGGAGTCCGCGCCCCGCGACCGCCAGCAGCACGCGGGGGGCTACGACCGGCCCAACGACGACGCCCTCCAGCACCGCACCGAGCAGGAGCGGCAGCTGGTCGACTCCGACGACGCCGACCCGGCCGGCGCGGAGCAGCACTCCGCCACGGACTAGGTCATCGCCGGCCGGGTGCCGTCCCCTGGGAAGGAGACGCAGTGACCCGTCTCGTCCCGGGGGACGTCGCCTGCTGGGTGCTCAAGTCCACCCGGCCGCCCACGGCCATCGACCCGTCGTGGCGGGCGAGGGCGAGCCGCACCCTCACCCGCTGCCTGCGCCGCTCCTACCGGCTGGACCTCATGGGCCCCGGCCAGGCCTGCCTGCTGTGGGTCAGCGGCCGCACCGAGCCCGGCGTGCACGCCGTCGGGGAGCTGACCGGGGAACCCGAGGAACGGGACGGCGGCCCGGTGGTCGCCGTCCGGCTCGCCCGGCTGGCCGTGCCCGTGCCGCGGGCCGACCTGCTCGCCGACCCCGCCGCCCGCGACGCCGAGGTCCTGCGCATGCCCGCCGGGAGCAACCCCTCCTGGCTCTCGCCCGGCCAGCTCGCCGCCGTCGTGGCGCACCTCCCGCCCGGCGTCCACCCCCGGGCGGGGCTGGGACCATGGCCTCCGTGACTCCCACCCGCCACCGCCGGGGCGCGATCGCCTGGCTGCTGACCCTCCAGTTCTTCGTCGTCGAGACGGTCGTGCAACTGCAGGCCACCGGGTACTCGCGTGCCGACGACCTGATCAGCGACCTCGGCACGGCGTTGTCCCCCGCGCACCTGCTGATGAACGCCTCCTTCGTCGTGCAGGCCCTGCTCATCGGGGTGGGCGCCTGGCTGCTGCGCCCGGCGCTGACCGGCGCGGGGGGCAGGGCGGCGCCGGTGCTGCTCGGCGCGGCGGCCGTCGGGGTGCTCCTCGTCGGGGTGTTCCCCCGGGACGGCCAGGCGGCCCTGCACGAGGCCGGGGCCGGGCTGTACCTGGTCGGCGGGGGGATCGGGCTCATCGCCCTGGCCTACGCCGTCCGCCCGAGGTCGGAGGCCCTGGGGACGACGCTGGCCCTGCTCGGCCTGGTCGGCACGGCGATGACGGTCTTCTTCGTCGCCGGGATCACCGAGTACCTCGGCGAGGGGGGCACCGAGCGGGCCGCCGCCTACGTGCTGCCGCTCGGGCTCGCGCTGGCCGGCGGCGGCCTCTGGCTCCTGCGGGACCGCCCCCGGGCCGAGCGGGCGGGGAGGCCCTCCCGCCGCGAGCTGCGCGAGCAGGAACGGGCGGCGCGCGCCGAGCGCGACCGACAGCGGGACGCGGCCCTGGAGGCCGCGGCGTCACGCACGGAGGCGTCCCGGCCGGCGCCCGCAGCCGACCTCGACGACGACTTCGACCCCGACGACCCCTGGGCCTCGCCCGGCCGCCGCGGCTGAAGGAGGACCCCCGGGGGGTCGCCCGTCAGCCGGCCGCCGGCTCGAAGCGCAGCACGTCCTCGACCGGACGGCGGCCCGAGTGCGCCGTGCCCGCGGTCGAGGGGTAGCCCATGCGCAGGAGCATCTGCGGATGGCCCACCAGCGACAGCCGGCCGCGCATCCGGGTGCGGGTGGACGGCCAGTCCAGCGCCTGGGTGAGGGGTGAGGCGGCCACCCCCTCGGTGGTCGCGAGCAGCAGCAGCCGGCCCAGCGCCTGCCCGGCCAGCAGCCACGCCGTCCGGTCGTCGTTGTCGGTGCCCAGCAGCAGGACCGTGGGCCGCTCCACGGCGGGCGGCGGCGCGTCGGCCGCGCCCTCCGGCAGGAACGCCGAGTGCCGCCCCCGGCTGCCGACGACGAAGTCACGGATCAGCCAGTTCGACGGCCGGGTGGCCGGGTCCTCGCTCAGGACGGCGTCGACGGGGACGCCGTCCAGCGCGGTGGGGTCGGTGCGCACCCAGCGCTCCAGCTCGGCCACGTACTCGGGGTCGCCCTGCTCGATCTCCTCGGCCCGCGAGATGAGGAAGACGGTCGCGACCTCCTCCTCGGACTCGGTGATCTGCTTGACCCACACCCCGAGCCGGCCGGCGTCGGACTGCATGCGGTCGACCAGGTCGGCCGGGACCGCGCGCGGGAGGAACGGCGCCCGCTCGGTGTGCCGCCGGCCGATCGCCTCGGCCAGCGCGCGGTCCTCCGCCGTCCTCTCGCGGGAGGCCCCCACCCGCACCGTCGCCAGGTGGTCGGGGTCGTCGTCGTCGGGCAGCAGCTCGACCTCGGCCTCGACCCCCGAGGCGCGCAGGGCCACCGCGGCGAACTCGACCGCCACGCCGCAGCTGATCACCTGCTGGCGCCCCGTCGGGTCGAGGACCGGCAGCGCGCGGTCCCGGTCCAGGTGCACCTGCAGGTGCTCGGGCGTGGCGGCGAAGCGCCAGGGCTGGGTGTTGTGGATCGAGGGCGCCCGGATGGCGGCCGCCACGACCGCGGTCCAGTCCTGTTCGTCCATCGGTGCACCTCCGCTGCGGGGTCGGCCGCCCGGCGCGGGCGTCCCCGTCCTGCCTACCCCATCGCCGTCCGGGACCGCACCCGGCGTCCGCAACGGGGCCCCACCGCGGAACCGGGCCCTGCCGACCCCCCGCGCCGCCCCGGTGGTCGGGGAAGATGAGGGCATGAGCGCCCCAGACCCCGGACGGCCCCCACGCGTGCTGGTCGGCTACGACGGTTCACCGAGCTCGGTCAACGCCATCGAGGCGGCGGCCTGCCTCGTGCCGTCGGCCTCGGCCACGGTCCTGCACCTGTGGGAGCCCCCCTTCACCTCCCCGGAGCTGCGGCAGCGGCTGGCCGGCCGCGCCGGGCACCTGCAGGCCCTCGGTGACCTGCTCGAGAAGGAGGGCCGCGCGGAGGCCGACCGCCTGGCCCGCAACGGCGTCTCGCTGGCGCGTGCCGCGGGCTGGGACGCCGAGCCGCTGGTCAAGCGGACCTTCGGCGGCGACGGCTACCAGTTCGCCCGGACGGCGGAGGAGCAGGGCACCGACCTCGTCGTCGTCGGCACCCGGGGTCTCGGCGGCATCCGCGCCGCCCTCGGCAGCGTCTCGGAGCTGGTCGTGCACGTCAGCCCGGTGCCGGTGCTGGTGGTCCCCTACCCGCTGACCACCGTCGAGTGGTCCGCGGCCGCCTCGGGCCCGGTGATGGTGGGCACCGACGGCTCGCCCGGCGCCCAGGAGGCCATCGCCGCCGCGCGCCGTCTGTTCGCCGGTCGCGAGCAGCTGCTGGTCGCGGTCGCCGAGCCGGGCGACGGCCCCGGACCGACCGCGCCCGACGGCGCCGAGCTGTTGACCGTGCCCTGTTCCGGCCGTCCCGGCAGCGCCCGGGCCACGGCCGCCACGCTGGCCGAGACCGCGGCGCACCGCGGCGCGGCGGTCGTCGTCGTGGGCAGCCGGGGCCGGTCGGCCAGCCGCGAGCTGCTGGTCGGCAGCGTCCCCCGAGCCCTCCTGCACTGCGCCCACCGGCCGGTGCTCGTCGTCCCCCCTGCCCCCGCTCCGGAGGCCTGAGCCGGACCGCCCGCTGACCGGGCGAGGGCCCTCCCGCGCCACGCGGGAGGGCCCTCGCCCGCGCCCGGGGTCGGCTGCCGGCGAGTCGCCGGCCGGCGCGGACGACGGCCCCCGCGTGTTCGGCGGGGTCAGACCGCCGCACCCGCCTCCTGCGGGAGCGGGGCCGGGCGGACCCGGGCGCAGTGGCGGGCCAGTGCGACACCGGCCAGGCACACCGCGCCCCCGACGACGGCGAGCGCCGGCGGCACCTCGTCGAGCAGCAGCCAGCCGAGCGCGATCACCAGCGGCGGCACCAGGTAGGTGGTGACGGCCAGCGTGCCCGCGTCCGTGCGGGCCAGCGCGTACGCCCACGTGCTGAACGCCAGCGCCGTCGGGACCACGCCCAGGTAGACCATCCCGGCGACCGACCCGGCCGGCGCGGCTGCGAGCTCACCGGCGAGGGTGCCGGCCCACGGCAGGCAGCACAGCGCGCCGATGCCGCAGGCGGTGAGCGTGACCTGCAGGGGCGGCAGCCGGCGCAGCACCGGCTTCTGCGCGACCACACCCGCGGCGTAGGTCAGGGCCGCCACGAGGCAGAACAGCACGCCCACCGGGTCGGCGTCGGCCCCACGGGTGGCCAGCCCGATGAGCACCACCCCGGCGAAGGCGACGGCGATGCCGGCCAGCAGCCGGCGCGGGAACCCCTCTCCCAGCAGCAGGCCCGCGAGGACGGCGATGAGGATCGGCCCGATGTTGACCAGCATCGCCGTGGTCCCGGCGTCCAGGTGCTGCTCGGCGGCGTTGAGCGCCACGTTGTAGACGCCGAACCAGCCCACGCCGCAGACCGCGAGCAGCCCCCACTCCCGTCCGGTCGGGGCCACCCAGCGGCGGACGGAGACCGCCCACAGCAGCGCGAGGACCGCCGTCCCGACGGCCAGCCGGCCCAACGCCAGCGCCCCGGGGGAGAGGTCGGCACCGACGCCGCGGATCCCGACGAAGGCCGACGCCCACGCCAGCAGGGTCGCGGCGACGGCGGCGAGGACGGGCAGCGGGGAGCTCTTCACGCGCCGACCCTAGGGCCGGGCACCGCCCCCGATCCGGCGGTTCCCGGACGCCGTCCTCCTCGTTGCGGGATCGGGCAGGAACGCCGCGGTCGGTCAGCCCCGGAGGTGTTCCCCGTACGTGCGCCGGCCGCGGTCACCGCGGGTGGGCAGCGCCGCGCCGTCCCGGAAGGCCGACGACAGCCGCCCGGGGACCGGCGTGGCGACCACGCGGGCATTGGGCTCCCGCGCGGCCGCCCAGGCCCGTGCCATCTCGGCGGCGGTCAGCTCCTCGGGCCCGCCGTACTCGACCACGTCCCCCGCCGGCGACCCGGTGGCGACCGCGGCGGTGTACTCGGCGGCCTCCGCGACGTCGACCGGCTGGGCCCGCCAGCCCATGGGCACCGGCAGCACCGGTCCGCGCTTGGCGGTGGACAGCAGCTCGTCCACGAAGTCGTGGAACTGGGTGATCCGAAGCAGCGTGACGGGCAGCCCCGAGGCCATCAGCACCTGCTCGGCGGCGAACTTGGCGTGGTAATAGCCGTAGGGGATGCGGTCGACGCCGACGATGGAGACGAAGACCAGGTGGCGCAGCCGATCGCGGTCGACGGCCTGCACCAGGCGCCGCGTGCCCGCGACGTCGGCCTGCCAGTAGTCCCCCCGCGCGTCGCTGGCCGCGTGCACGACCACCTCCGCGCCCGCCAGGGCCGCCGGCAGGTCGCGGCCGGTGGCGAGGTCACCGCGCACCCCGCCGGGCCCGGTGCCGCGGCGGGACAACTGCCGCACCCGGTGGCCCGCGCCCTGCAGCCGCTCGACGACCCTCCGGCCGAGCCGCCCGGTTCCTCCCGTCACGAGAACGTCCATGCCCGCAGTCTGGCCGGACCGGTTCGTCCCGCGCACGCGGCGCGCCTGCACCTTCCGTATCTCACATGCGAGATACTCCCGAGGTGACCGCTCTCGACCCGGCTCCCCCCGACACCGCGAGCGCCCCGGCGCACGAGTCCAGCGCCAGTCCCCCAGCGCACGAGTCCAGCGCCAGCACCCCGGCGCACGAGTCCAGCGCCAGCACCCCGGCGCACGAGTCCAGCGCCAGCACCCCGGCGCACGAGTCCAGCGCCAGCACCCCGGCGCACGAGTCCAGCGCCATGCACCGCATCGGGCTCCTCGTCCGCGACGCCCGCCGCCACCACGGGCTCACCCAGCAGCAGCTCGCCGACCGCCTCGGCACCAGCCAGAGCGCCATCGCCCGCATCGAGCAGGGCGGCCAGAACCTCACCCTCGACCTGCTGGGCCGGCTCTCCGAGGCCCTGGAGCGCGAGCTGTTCAGCGTCGGCCCCGCCGGCCCCACCCACCTGCGGGTCACCGGTGGCGCCCCGCTGCGCGGCCGGGTCACGGTGAAGTCCTCGAAGAACGCCGCCGTGGCCCTGCTGTGCGGCGCGCTGCTCAACCGCGGCCGGACGACGCTGCGCAACGTGGCCCGCATCGTGGAGGTCGAGCGCATCCTCGACGTGCTGCGGTCCATCGGCGTCTCGGCCACCTGGGACGGCACCGGGCGGGACCTGACCCTCCAGGTGCCCGACGAGCTGGACCTGGCCGGCATCGACGCCGACGCCGCCCGCCGCACGCGCAGCATCATCATGTTCCTCGGCCCGCTGCTGCACCGCGCCCCGCGCTTCGACCTGCCCTACGCGGGCGGGTGCGACCTGGGCACCCGCACCGTGCAGCCGCACATGATCGCGCTGCGCCCGTTCGGCCTCGAGGTGGAGGCGCGCGCCGGCGAGTACCACGCGACCGTCACGCCACCGACGACCGCCGACCGCACGATCGTGCTGACCGAGCGCGGGGACACCGTCACCGAGAACGCCCTGCTGGCCGCCGCCCGCACCGACGGGACGACGACCATCCGCAACGCCAGCTCCAACTACATGGTCCAGGACCTCTGCCTGTACCTGCAGCTGCTCGGCGTCGGCGTCGAGGGCCTGGGCACCACCACCCTCGTCGTCCGCGGGAAGCCGGTGCTCGACGCCGACGTGGACTACACGATCAGCGAGGACCCGGTGGAGGCGATGAGCCTGCTCACCGCCGGCATCGTCACCGGCTCGGAGCTGACCGTCGAGCGCGCGCCGATCGAGTTCCTGGAGATCGAACTCGCCGTCCTCGCCGAGATGGGCCTGCGCTACCGCCTCTCCCCCGAGTACGTCGCCGACAACGGGCACACCCGCCTCGCCGACGTCACGATCTCACCGTCGGAGCTCCTGGCGCCCATCGACAAGATCCACCCGATGCCGTTCCCGGGCCTCAACATCGACAACCTGCCCTTCTTCGCCGTCATCGCGGCGGCCGCCGGCGGGTCGACGCTGATCCACGACTGGGTCTACGACAACCGGGCGATCCACCTGTCCGACCTGACCCGCCTGGGCGCCGACGTCCGCCTGCTCGACCCGCACCGGGTGCTGGTGAGCGGGCCGACCCGGTGGTCGAGCGCGGAGGTGGTCTGCCCGCCCGCGCTGCGGCCGGCGGTCTGCATCCTGCTGGCGATGCTCGCGGCCAAGGGGACCTCGGTGCTGCGCAACGTCGACATCATCGCCCGCGGCTACGAGCAGCTCTACGAGCGCCTGGTGGAGATGGGCGCCCGCATCGAGGTCTTCCACGACTGAGGCGGGGTGCCAGGGCACGGCTCCCCGCGCCCTGGCACCCCGCTTCAGCGTTCCTGGTCCGTCGGGCGGACCAGCACCTCGTTGACCGCCACGTGCGGCGGCTGGCTGACCACGTAGAGGATCGCCCGGGCGACGTCGTCGGACTGCAGCGTGCGCATGCTCTCGGCCATCCGCCGGGACTCCTCGCGGGCCTGCGGCTGGGTGATGTGGCTGGACAGCTCGGTGGCCACCGCGCCGGGCTCGACCAGCGAGACGCGGACCCCGCGGGCGGTCACCTCCTGGCGCAGCGACTCGCTGAAGGCGTTCACCGCCCACTTGCTGGCGTTGTAGACCCCGGCGCCCTTGCGCGCGGTCCGGCCCGCGACGCTGGAGATGTTCACGACGTCGCCGGAGCCCTGCTCGAGCATCCCGTCGATCGCCGCGTGGGTCATGTAGAGGACGCCCATGACGTTGGTCTGCACCATCCGGCGCCAGTCCTCGGGGTCGGCGCCCACGATCGTGCCCAGCAGCATCACGCCGGCGTTGTTCACCAGGACGTCGAGCCCGCCGAGCTCCTCGCGGGTCCGTCGGACGGCGTCGGCGCACGCGGCCTCGTCGGTGACGTCGAGGTCGAGGGCCAGCACCCGGGCGCCGTCGTCGCGCAGCTTCCCGGACAGCGCGTCCAGGCGGTCACGACGCCGGGCACCGAGGGCGACGGCGGCACCGGCCTGCGCCAGGGCGAGCGCGGTGGCCTCGCCGATGCCGGACGACGCGCCGGTGACCAGCGCGACCTTGCCGGCGAGCGGGCGGGCGGCCTCGGTCATGCGTTCTCCCCCCTCCGGGCCGCCGGGTGCGGCCCGGACCCCAGCCTCCCCGATCCGGACGCCCACGGCGCGCGGAGGGATCAGGCGAGCCGGACGCCGAAACCGCGGACGGCCAGCCGGAGCAGCACCGGCCCGGGCCGCAGCAGGTCGCGCACCCGGGCCGCGGCGGCGTCCTCCAGCTCGGCCACCCGGCGGGCGTAGTCGTCGGGCCCCCGGCGCCGGGCGCGGTCCAGTTGGGCGGCGTTGGCCCACACCTTCCGCCGGGACTCGCGCAGGAACACCTGGCTGGCCGTGCGGTTGGCCGGGGACAGCAGCCGGTCGACGACGGTGCGGCGGCCGCCGGCCCGGTGCAGCTCGGCGTCCTCCACGGCCACCCGGGCGGACAGCACCCGGTCGATCCGCCCGTGGTCGCGCCGCCGCCGGTCGAGCACCTCGGGGTCGGCGAAGTCGGCCGGCGGGATGACCCGCACCAGCGACTGCGGCAGGTCGTAGTTGATGTGCGCGTTCATGCCCAGCAGGACGTGCGCCTCCGGCGGCAGACCGGGCCGCGCGCCGAAGGCCAGGCGCCACGGGCGGGGCGGTGCGGCCGGGTCGCGGCGGTGGGCGGCGAGCGCGTCGAGGTAGAGCCCCGCGAAGTCGACGTCCCACTCCTCGACCCACGCCGGGTCCTCGAACTCGCCCCCGCGGATCGCCGCGGCGACCGCCTGCGTGGTGCGCAGGTAGACGCCGTGGAAGAAGCGGGCGGGGTCGCGGTCGGCCTCCAGGGGCGCCTGCAGCTCGGTCATCCGGCCGATGAGTGCCGCCACGCTCGTGCCCACGCCGCAGACCCTGGCGGGCTCAGATCAGCGCGTCCAGCCCTTCGTCCGGGGGCAGCCCCAGCACGGCGTCCACCGGCGGCCGGTGCGGCTGGTCCAGGCCGCGCATCCGGGCGGCGTGCAGCGCCAGCAGCAGGTTCAGTCGCAGGGTCGGGTCGGTCGTGAAGGGGCCGAGCAGCCGCTCCAGCTTCCCGATCCGGTAGCGCATCGTGTTGTAGTGGAAGTGCAGCCGCCGGGCGGACTCCGCGACGTTGAGGTTGGTCTCCAGGAGCACCCGCAGCGTCTCCCGCAGGTCGGCGGAGTCCGGGTCGGCGGCGTCGGCCAGCGTCCCCAGCACCTCGTCGACGTAGTTGCGCAGCTCGGTGCTGTCGGGGATCAGCGACAGCAGCCGGAACACCCCCAGCTGGTCGAAGTGCGTGACCGCCTGCGACCCGTGGATCTCCTGTCCCACGCTCAGTGCCCGGGAGGCCTGCTGGTGGGCCTCCCCCAGCGCCGACAGCGACCCGGCCGGCCGGCCGATGCCGGTGCCCAGCACCCGGCCGACGCGGCGCACCCGGGCGTTGACCCGCGAGGTCACCGCCGACACCAGCGAGGAGATCTCGTCGGGCGTCCGCCCGTCCAGCGGGAGCACGGTGACGATCTCGGTGGACAGCCCGGCGACCGCCGCGCCGGAGACCTCCGTCTCCAGCGCCGAGCGCCAGCCGTCGGCCAGCCGGTCGAGGACGTCGAGGGCACGGGTCGGGTCGGCCTGCGGGTCCGCAGCGGTCTCGGTCGCGGTCACGAGGACGACGACCGGCCCGTCCAGCCGCCAGCCGAACGAGCGGGTCTGCGCCAGCGCCCGCTCGGTGTGCCGCAGCGACCCGGCGACCAGCCGGCGGACCAGGTCACCCTGGAACCGCAGCTCGACCGAGTGCACCGCCTGCTGCCGGATCACCGAGAGGGCCGAGACCACCGCCGCGCGCTCGAGCACACCGCCGGCGCCGACCATCATCGGCCCGCTCCGGTGGACGGCGACCAGCCAGCCGTGCCGCTGGTCGCCGGCCATGATCGGGGCGACCGCGTACTCGCCGACGCCGCCGGGCAGCTCGTGGTGACCGGGGACGAGCAGGATGCCGTCGGCCGGCGAGAGGTCGGCGTCGGCGAGCACGTCGGCGGGGGTCACCACGGTCTGGTCGGCGCGCAGCCCCGACAGCCGCCGCGAGGGCGCCATGAGCGCCAGCTCGTCCTCGGCCTCGGCGTCCAGCAGCCACAGCCAGTCGCTGATCTCGGACACGTCCTCGGCCGGCCCCGCGGTGGTGACGATCTCCCGGTCGGGTCCCAGACCCAGGACGGCGGCGCCCTCCAGGGCGTGCGCCAGCTGCTCGGTCACCTCGGCCAGCCCGCCACCGCTGAGCGCGACGTCGATGAACTGGTCGTGCATGCGGTAGGAGAGCGCCAGCGCCTCGCTCTGCTTGCCGACGACCGCCCCGAGCACCTCGGAGACCAGCTCCTCCGGTCGCGCGCCCGCGGGCAGCGCCAGCACCGGGAACGACCGCCGGTCGGCCTCGGCGAGCACCTCGTCGGGCACCGGCGCCGGACCCTCGCTGCGCCGGAACGCCAGGCCCGCGGTGCCCATGGAGTCCAGCCGCTCGACCAGCGCGCGGCAGTTCGCGGCGTCGGCCTGCGGCAGCCGGGCCCCGAGGACGACGAGGACGTCGGGCCCGGCCAGGGCCAGGGGGTCGGCCGGGTCGTCGACGACCATGTGCCGCAGGACCCGGTCCAGGCCCCGGGCGCCTGCCACGACGTCGGTACCCTCCAGGGCCGGCAGCTGCAGGGCCTCCTCGAGGGTCAGCCCCATGCGCTCCAGCCAGCTGGGCCGCTCCGGGCGGTTCTCGGTCACCGGCGCCTCCGCTGCCGACAGGTGGCGACGAACCGGAGTCGCGCCGTTACGTTCAGTTCGAGCGATTGGCGTGGCCTCACTCCGGGTCACGGCATCCACTGTTCCAGTCGCCCTTCCCTCTGGCCATACCACGGCATCCTGTCAGGAGTGCCTGGACCAACGACCCCATTCTTGGCGACTTCCGCCATACAGGGGCATGCGACGCGCCGCTTAGGTTCGACTCCCGGATCCATTCCGCCCGCTGGATGGTAGGCCGACCACCGCACCGCGGTGCCGCCGAGTCCCTCCGGCGGAGGAGCGGGACCGGGCGGGGGGTCTCGAGCCGACGGTTCCTCCCGTTGCTCCCACGGTGAAGAGGCCACCATGCGCACCATCGACGAGACCGCCGGCTCGGGCGACACCCGTCCCGGAGCCCCGACCTCCCCGCGCGGCCGCGCCGCACAGGCCGGAGTGCCGACCATCCCCCTCCCCCGCGAGTCGGCCCAGGCGACCGCCCGCACCGCGCGCCCGGCACGAGCAGCAACGGCGGTCCCCGCCTCCGCCAGCACCGGTGTCGCGGCCCTGCTCCGCGGCCCGGTCCGCCCGGCGCGGGTGCTGATGAGCGTCCCGGCCGCGGTCTACCTGCACGTCCCCGGCGAGCGCGGGGGTGACGTCGTCGGGGTGCTCACCAGCGACGCGGCCCGCTTGCCGCTGGGGTGTGTCCTCTTCCGCCCGAGCAACGGCCGCCCGCTGGTGGCCCTGCCCAGTGACGCACCGGCCGAGGTCGGCGGTGGCCGGATCGTCGTCGGCGACCTCGCCGTCAGCGCGGCCGCGTGGTGGGATCCCCACCCCCGGCTGCCCAGCCCCCGCCCCGCACTGCTCCCCGAGGGCGTCCGCCAGCTGCGCAACGCGCTCTACGGGGAGGGCGTCCCGCACAGCGCGTTCACCCTGCCCGGCCTGCCGGCCGGTCCGGGCGGTCCGCTGGCCGCGCTGCGCGGCGCCGTCCGCCGGGCCGACCTGGACGCCGCCCTGCGCACGGCCGCCCGGCTGGTGGGCCTCGGCCCGGGGCTGACCCCGGCCGGGGACGACGTCATGGCCGGGACCATGGCCGGTCTGGTGCTGCTGGGCCACCCGGCCGCGGAGCGGTTCGCCGCCGGCGTCTACGCCCTCGCCGCGGGGCGCACCACCGAGCTGTCGCGGGCGCTGCTGCGGCACGCCGCCGCCGGGCGGGTCAGCGGCGAGTACGCCGCCGTCCTGCACGGCCTGGTCGGCGAGCGGCCGCTGGGCCCGGCGATCGCGGGCCTGCTGGCCACCGGCTCCACCAGCGGGCGGGCCATGGCGCTGGGGCTGTGCACCGCCATCGACCTGGTGGACCGCACCACCCGCCAGCGCTGAGCGAGCCCTGACCTGGGAGGTCGGACCCGTCGCGGGGCCCGGAGGGCTCCCGACGGGTCCTCCCTCAGATCCGGCAGGCGTGGATGCTGGTGACCAGGATGGCGCGGGCGCCGAGCTCCCAGAGCTCGTCCATCACCCGGTTGGTGTCGGTCTGGGCGACCATCGCCCGCACCGCCGACCAGCCCGCGGTCTGCAGCGGGCTCACCGTGGGGCCCTCCAGGCCGGGGGTCAGCGCGGTGGCCTTCTCCAGCAGCTCGTTGGGGCAGTCGTAGTCGAGCATCACGTACTGCCGGGCCACCAGCACACCGCGCAGCCGGCGGCGCAGCTGGGCCACGGCCGGGATCTCCTCGGCCCCGGCCCGCCGCACCAGGATCGCCTCGCTGGTCAACACCGGCTCGCCGATGATGTGCAACCCGGCGGCCCGCAGCGTCGTCCCGGTCTCCACCACGTCGCACACGGCGTCGGCGACACCCAGCCGGCACGCGGTCTCCACCGCGCCGTCGAGCTTCACGACACCCGCGCGGATGCCCTTCTCGTCCAGGTAGCGCTGCAGCAGCACCGGGTAGGCGGTGGCGATCCGCTTGCCGGCCAGCTGCTCGACGGTGGCGATGTCGGACTCCACGGGCGTGGCGAACCGGAACGACGACCGGCCGAAGCCCAGCGGCATGACCTCGACCGCGGCCGCTCCCTCGCCGTCGGCCGGGGCGGTCTCCAGCAGCATGTCGCGGCCGGTGATGCCGACGTCCAGCGTGCCGGCGGCCACGTACACGGCGATGTCGCGCGGGCGCAGGTAGAAGAACTCGGTGTCGCTGTCGGGGTCGTAGACGGCGAGGTCCTTGGTGCTGCGCCGCTGCCGGTAGCCGCTCTCGGCGAGCATGGCGGCCGCGGGCTCACTCAGGACGCCCTTGTTCGGCACGGCGATGCGCAGCACGGGGGTCTCCTTCGGTCGGTGTGTCTGCCCTCCTGCCGGGTCCCGCCGCGAGCCTGCGAGCGGTGGGGCGCAGGAGGGTCCTCGTTCAGAGGGTGGCGGCGTCAAAGGTGCGCGTAGACGTCGTCCAGCGTCAGGCCGCGGGCCAGCATGAGGACCTGCACCCGGTAGAGCAGCTGGCTGATCTCCTCCGCCGTCCGCTGCTCGCCCTCGTGCTCGGCGGCCATCCAGGACTCCGCGGCCTCCTCCACGACCTTCTTGCCGGCCGCGTGCACGCCGTCGCGGACCGCCGTGACCGTGCCCGAGGCGGGGTCACCGGCGGCCACCTTGGCGGCGAGCTCGGCGAACAGCGAGTCGAAGGTCTTCACGCCCGGCCCCCGTCCGCGGCGGGGGTGACGGAGAAGCCGGTGGGCCGGGAGGGCCCCCGCAGCGAGCGGAGGGTGAGCGCGGTGGCCAGCGCGGCGATCGCCGCCTCCCAGCCCTTGTCCTCCGCGGAGCCGGGCAGCCCGGCGCGGTCGCGCGCCTGCTCCTCGGTGTCGCAGGTGAGGACGCCGTTGCCGACCGGCGTCCCCGCGTCGAGGGCCACCCGGGTCAGGCCGGCGGTGACCGCGTCGCAGACGTACTCGAAGTGCGGCGTCCCACCCCGGATCACCACGCCCAGGGCCACGACGGCGTCGTGCCGCTCGGTCAGCGCCTGGGCGACCACCGGCAGCTCGACCGCACCCGGCACCCGGGCGACGGTCGGCTCGGGGACGCCGGAGGCGACGGCCGCGGCGATCGCACGGTCCAGGAGCGCCCCGGTGAGCTCCGCGTGCCAGGTGGTCGCGACGATGCCGAGCGTGAGGCCCGCGGCGTCGACCGGCTGCGCCTGGGGTGCGCCCGTGCCACTCACAGCTGCTGCTCCCGCTGGCGGAGGGGCACGTCGGTGCCGGGGACGGTGGGGACGTCGGCGGGACCGGACTCGGTCTCGGGCTCGATGATGTCGAGGAGGTGGCCCATGCGGTCGCGCTTGGTGCGCAGGTAGGCGAGGTTCTCGGCGGTGACGTGGCTGGGCAGCGGCACGCGGCCGGTGATCTTCAGGCCGTAGCCCTCCAGCCCGGCGCGCTTGGCCGGGTTGTTGGTCAGCAGCCGCATGGTGTGCACGCCCAGGTCGACCAGGATCTGCGCGCCGGTGCCGTAGTCGCGGGCGTCGGCGGGCAGGCCCAGGTCCAGGTTGGCGTCGACGGTGTCCACTCCGGCGTCTTGCAGCTGGTAGGCCTGCAGCTTGTGCAGCAGGCCGATGCCCCGGCCCTCGTGCCCGCGGATGTAGAGCACCACGCCGCGGCCCTCCTGGGCGACGGCGGCCAGCGCGGCCTGCAGCTGCGGGCCGCAGTCGCAGCGCAGCGAGCCGAACACGTCTCCGGTCAGGCACTCGGAGTGCACCCGGACCAGCACGTCCTCACCGCCGGAGATGTCGCCGTAGACGAAGGCCACGTGCTCGCGCTCGTCGTAGGAGGAGCGGTAGCCCACCGCGGTGAACAGCCCCGGAGCCAGCGGCACCGCGGCCTCGGCGACCCGCTCGACGAGCTTGTCGAACCGCTTGCGGTAGGCGATCAGGTCCGCGATCGACACCAGGCACAGGTCGTGCTCGTCGGCGAAGACCCGCAGCTCCTCTCCGCGCGCCATGCCGGTCGGGTCCTTCTCGCTGACCAGCTCGCACAGCGTGCCCGAGGGGCGCAGCCCGGCCAGCACCGCCAGGTCCACCGCGGCCTCGGTGTGCCCGGGCCGGCGCAGCACGCCGCCGTCGCGGGCGCGCAGCGGCACGATGTGCCCGGGCCGGGCCAGCTCGGCCGAGGTCGTGTCGGCGCCGGCCAGCAGCCGGATGGTGTGCGCCCGGTCGGCGGCGGAGATGCCGGTGCTCACCCCCTCCCGGGCGTCGACGGTGACGGTGTAGGCCGTGCCCCGGCGGTCCTGGTTGACCCGGTACATCGGCGGCAGGTCCAGCCGGTCGGCGTCGGCCTCGGTGACCGCCACGCAGATGTAGCCCGACGTGTAGCGCACCATGAACGCCACCAGCTCCGGGGTGGCCAGCTCCGAAGCGAAGATCAGATCGCCCTCGTTCTCCCGGTCCTCGTCGTCCATCACCACCACCGGGCGGCCGTCCTTGACCGCCGCGATCGCGGCCTCGATGGTGTCCAGGCGCAGCGTGGACTCACTCACCGGCGTGCTCCCAACAGGCGTTCCACGTACTTGGCGACCACGTCGACCTCCAGGTTGACCGGGCTCCCCGGAGGCACCGAGCCGAGCGTGGTCTCGCGCAGGGTGGTGGGGATGAGGCTGACCTCGAACCACGGCTCGGGGTCGTCGACCGCGCTGACCGCGCTGACCGTGAGGGAGACGCCGTCGACCGCGACGGACCCCTTCTCCACCACGTAGCGGGCCAGCTCGGGCGGCAGCGAGACCCGGACGACCTCCCAGTGCTCGCTGGGGGTGCGGGTGAGGACGGTGCCGACGCCGTCGACGTGGCCCTGCACGAGGTGGCCGCCGAGCCGGGTGTGCGGGGTCACCGCGCGCTCGAGGTTCACCGCGTCACCGCCGGCCAGCGCGCCGAGGCTGCTGCGCCGGAGGGTCTCGGCCATCACGTCGGTGCTCCAGACGCCGTCGGCTCCGTCCACGCCGGTGACGGTGAGGCAGACGCCGTTGACCGCGATCGAGTCACCCAGTGCCACCCCCTCCAGCGCCCTGCGCGCGCGGATCCGCAACCGGGCGGCGTCCTGCTGGTCCTCGCGGACGAGCAGGGTCCCGATCTCCTCGACGATCCCGGTGAACACGATCAACTCCCTCCGGTCGCGGCCGGGCTGTCCGCGGACCGACCTGCCCCAGTGTGCCGGTCGGCGCGCAGCCGCATGCCGACGTCCCCGCCCAGGAGGGTGACGTCGACCAGCGACAGGGTCAGCGCGTCGCCGATCGAGGTGATTCCCAGGTCCCCGACCAGGCACGCGCCGGCACCCAGCAGCTTCGGCGCGAGGTGGACGACGGCCTCGTCGACCAGCCCGTCGCGGAGGAACGCCGCGGCCAGGGTCGGGCCGCCCTCCAGCAGCACTCGCCGCACGTCGCGGTCGAACAGCTCGGCGAGCAGGGCGCGCGGGGTGGCGGCGGCACTGACCAGCGTCGGGGCCGCGCCGTCGCGCACGCGGGCGGTCGCCGGCAGCCGGCCGCGGCGGTCGAGGACCACCCGCAGGGGCTGCCGGTCGGCGTCCCGGCCGTCGGCGTCGCGGACGGTGAGCTGCGGGTCGTCGGCCAGCGCGGTGCCCGAGCCGACCACGACCGCGTCGCAGGTGGCGCGCAGGCGGTGGACGGCGGCGCGGGCCTCGGGCCCGGTGACCCACCGGCTGCTGCCGTCGGCGGCGGCGACCCGGCCGTCGAGCGTGCCGGCGGCCTTCCAGACCACGTGCGGCCGGCCCTGCCGGACGCCGGTCAGCCACCCGGCCAGCGCCCCCTCCTCCGCCCGGTCCTGCTCGACGCCGAGCACGACCTCCACCCCGGCCTCGCGCAGCCGCCGGGCACCGCCCCCGGCCAGCGCCGTCGGCTCCGGGACGGCGACGACGACGCGCGCGACGCCCGCCGCCAGCAGGGCGTCGGCGCACGGGCCGGTGCGGCCGGTGTGCGCGCACGGCTCCAGGGTGACGACGGCGGTGCCCCCGCGGGCCCGGTCGCCGGCCGCGGCCAGGGCACGGACCTCCGCGTGCGGGCCACCGGGCGGGGCGGTGGCCCCCTCCCCCACCGGCGTCCCGTCGGCGGCCAGGACGACGGCACCGACCGGCGGGTTGGGGCTGGTCGTGCCCAGGACGCCGTCGCCCAGCTCGCGCGCCCGCGCCATGGCGGAGAGCTCGGCCGCCGAGACGCTCATCCCTGCTGCGCCGCGGCGGCCTGCGCGCGGAGGCCGGCGATGGCGCGGACGGGGTCGTCGGCGCCGTAGACCGCGGAGCCCGCGACGAAGACGTCGGCACCGGCCGCGGCCGCCTGCTCGATGGTGTCGGCGTTGATGCCGCCGTCCACCTCGACGAGCAGGGTGAGGTGCCCGGTGTCGACCAGCTCGCGGGCGCGGCGCACCTTGGGCAGCACCTCGGCCATGAACTCCTGGCCGCCGAAACCGGGCTCGACGGTCATGACCAGGAGGGTGTCGAAGTCCGGGAGGACCTCGAGGTACTCCTCCAGCGGGGTGGCCGGCTTGAGGGCGAGACCGGCCAGCGCCCCCGCCGCGCGGATGTCGCGGGCGACGGCGCGCGGGTCGGCGCACGCCTCGGCGTGGACCGTGACGTTGCGCGCGCCGGCCTCGGCGTAGCCGGGAGCCCAGCGGTCGGGGTGGTGGATCATCAGGTGGCAGTCCAGCGGCACCGGGCTGACCGCCTGCAGCGCCTGCATGACCGGGAGGCCGAAGGTCAGGTTGGGCACGAAGTGCCCGTCCATGACGTCGAAGTGCAACCAGTCGGCGTCCTTGACCCGCTCGGCCTCGTCCGCCAGCCGGGCGAAGTCCGCCGACAGCAGGCTGGGCGCGATCATCGGGGTGCGGGACACGTCTGCCGAGTCTAGGCGGGGGCGAACCGCCCTCCGCCCCGGGAGCCGATCACCGCCGGGCGCGCGACCGCCGCACCCACAGGCCCCCGGCCACGGCGGCGACCACGAGCACCCCCAGGCCGACCAGCCAGCCGGTGGCGACGCCGCCGTCGTCCTCCTCGGCCGCCGCGGGGGTGGTGGCCGGGGCGGCCGCCGTCTCCGCCGGCGACGGCTCCGGCGTCGGGGACGGGGTGGGCTCGATCGCGGGGGTCGCCGGCGCCGGGGCGCCCGGGGCCACGGTCAGCACCGGCGCGGGCTGCTGGGGCTCCGGCGCGCCGGGTGCGGCCTGCTCGATCCAGGCGTCCTCGGCACCGTCGGCGTAGCGCTGGATGGTGGGGAAGGCCAGCTCGGTGACCTCGAAGGGCAGTTGGGTGACGGTGACCGCGAACTCGGCGTCCTCGCCGGGTGCCAGGGGCGGTCCGCCGACCTCGAAGCCGTCCGCGGTGGGGGTGAGCGTCCAGCCGACCGGGCCGGAGGCGAGCGAGACGGTGGCCGGGTCGATGCCCTCGGGCAGCCGCGTGCGCAGGCCGGCGACCCCGGACGGGTTCTCGGCCGCGGCGGCGAAGGTCACGGTGACCGGCCCGGTGCCGGCGGTGGCGCCGGGCGCGCTCACCTCGACGTGGGCGGCCGCCGTCCCGGTGCCGGCTGCGAGCAGGACGGCGGCCAGGGCGCCGGTGGCCAGGGAACGGCGCACGGCCGCGCTGCGGGTCCTCACGGCGCTGTAGTCGTCCTCCCGGCGCCGCTGGTTCCCGGACCCGGCCCGCGCCGGCACTCAGTCCCGGTCGGGCAGGGCCACCCACTCGGCCCAGGTGAGGTCCCGGCCCACGTAGCGCGGACGGCGCAGCGGCCAGCGCTCCGCGATCCACCGGGGCACGAACTCGTCGAGGGCCCGCTCCACCTCGGTGCCGACGAGCCCGTCGACGACCCACCAGGAGACCTCGGCGTCGGCGTCCCCGGCCTTCTCCGGCGGGTCGATGTAGACGCAGCCGAGCAGCCGGGTCTCGGCCTCGTCGTGCAGCGAGTAGTTGAAGCTCTCGTGGGCCTCGATCTCGGCTTCGTGGCGGGCGAGGTCGGCGCGGTCCTGCTCGCGGGTCATGGTGGCCGGTGGCCAGCCCCAGGCCTCGCCGTAGATGGACCAGAGCCGCTCCTGGCAGGCCATGACGACCGGGAAGTCCAGGTCGACGTCGGCCTCCCGGATGGGGCGCAGGTGGTGGCCGGTCGGCAGGTCGGCACGCAGCGGGTGGACGAAGTCGTCGGGCAGCCAGGGCACCTGCGGACGGTAACCGCCCGGACTACCGGAACGCGGGAGTACCACGGCGGGGGTGGCCGGTCCTAGCCTGACCCCCGTGGGACGCACTCCCCGGTTCCCCGGCACCGGCCGGATCTCGGTGGCGGCCTCCGTCACGCGCTTCACCGTCGCGGGCGTCGTGGCGACCCTCGCGCTGTCCCTGCTCATCGCGGCCCTGTCCCGGCGCGCGGGGGACGAGCAGGGCGTCCGGTCGGCCGAGCGCGTCGCCCGGGTCGTCGGCCACGGGGTGGTGGCGCCGCTGCTGACCCCGGAGCTGCGAGCCGGCGACGCCGACGCCCGGGCCCGGCTGGAGACCGCCGTGGCCGCCGCCGCCTCCTCGGGTCCGGTGACCCGGATCGAGGTCCTCGACGGCCGGGGACGGGTGCTGTGGTCCGACGAGCCGCGGGTCGTGGGCGAGGTCGTCCCGCTGGACCCCCTCGAGCGCGACGCGCTCGAGCACGAGACCGTGGCCTCGCACGTCGCCGACCTCAGCGCACCCACGAACCGCTTCGAGTCCCCCGACCGCGCCCTGCTCGAGGTGCACGTGGGGGTCCGGGACGCCGGCGGGCGGCGGCTGCTGGTCAAGGTCTACCAGGGCTACGACGTGGTGCAGGAGTCGGCGCGGGCGGCCTACATGCGCTTCGCCCCTGCCTCCCTGGGCGCCCTCCTCCTGCTGCAGGCGGTCCAGATCCCCATCGCCTGGCACCTCGCCCGCCGGCTGCGCCGCCACCAGGAGGCCGAGACCCGGCTGCTGCAGTCGGTGGTCGACGCCTCGGAGGACGAGCGCCGGCGGATCGCGGCCGAGGTGCACGACGGCGTCGTGCAGGACCTCACCGGTCTCACCTACGACCTCGACGTCGCCCGGCTCCACCCCTCCGGCGCGGACCCGGAGCTGGTCGCGCGCACCGCCGAGCGGGTCCGGCACAGCGTGACCGAGCTGCGGTCGCTGCTGGTCGACCTCAACCCGCCGCGGCTGCCGGAGGCGGGGCTGGCCCCCGCGCTGGCCGTGCTCGCCGAGGGACTGCAACGGGAGGGTCTGCAGGTGCAGCTGGACGCCGAGGCCGCCGAGGACCTCCCGGAGCCGGTCGCCTCGCTGCTCTACCGCGCCGCGCTCGAGGCGCTGCGCAACGTCCGGTCGCACAGCGGGGCCACGCGGGTCTCCGTCCTCGTCACCCGGACGCCGACCGAGGCGGCGATCGCGGTCGACGACGACGGCCGCGGGATGGACCGCGTGGGCCTGGCCGCCAGCAACGTCCACGGCCACCTCGGGTTGCGCACCCTGGAGGACCGCCTGCTGGCCGCCGGCGGGGCCCTCACCATCTCCAGCGCGCCGGGCGCGGGCACGCGGGTCCTGGCCCAGGTCCCGCTCGACGACTCGGGCCCCCTGCACCGCGGCGCGGCGGCCTCCGACTCCGTGGGGGTGGTGCGGTGATCCGCGTGCTGGTGGTCGACGACCACACCGTCGTCCGCCGGGGACTGACCCACCTGCTGGCGACGACCGACGACATGGAGTGCGTCGGGGAGGCGGCCGACGGGGACCAGGCGGTCGAGATGATCGCCGAGCACCGGCCCGACGTCGTGCTGCTGGACCTGTCCATGCCCGGCTCGGACGGCGTCTCGGTGATCCGCCGGCTGCGCGCGGCCGGCGACCCGACCCGGGTGCTCGTGCTGACCTCGTTCAGCGACGCCGGGCTGGTCCTCGACGCCGTCTCGGCCGGCGCGGACGGCTACCTGCTCAAGCAGAGCCGGGCCGAGCAGATCCTCGACGGCGTCCGGACCGTCGCCACGGGCGGCGCACCGGTCGACCCCGCCGTGGCCAGCTCGCTGCTGCGCGACGTCCGCGACCGGGGGGCGCCGGCCGTGCCGCTGACCGATCGCGAGGCCGAGGTGCTCGAGCTGATCCGGCTCGGGTACCCCAACCGGCTCATCGCCCGCCGGCTGGCGATCAGCGAGCGGACCGTCAAGGTGCACGTGACGCACATCCTCCAGCGCATCGGCGTCACCGACCGCACGCAGGCGGCGCTGTGGGCCGAGCGCAACCTGCGGACGACGCAGCGCTGACCGGGCCTCAGCCGGTGCGGCGCAGCAGCGCCATGAACATCGCGTCGGTGCCGTGCCGGTGCGGCCACAGCTGCCCGTACCGCCCGCGGGCGACCCCGGGGACGCCGGGGAACAGCGGGGCGACCGGGAGCACCTCGACGTCGTCCCGGGCGGCCGCGGCGTCGACGACGGCGACGGTCTCGGCCGTGTGCGGGGAGCAGGTCACGTAGGCCAGCACCCCGCCGGGCCGCACCGAGGCCAGCGCGCTGGTCAGCAGCGCCGTCTGCAGCTCGACCAGCGGGGGGACGTCCTCCGGCGTCCGCCGCCAGCGGACCTCGGGGCGGCGGCGCAGCGCGCCCAGCCCGGTGCACGGGGCGTCGAGCAGCACGCGGTCGAAGGAGCCCGCCGCCCACGACGGGCGGCGGCCGTCGGCGACCAGCACGTCGACGTCGTCCTCGTCGCGCAGGGCCTGCCGGACCAGCTCGGCGCGGTGCGGCGACCGGTCGGCGGCGGTCAGCCGCACACCCGCCGGGCGCACCGCGGCCAGCAGGGCGGCCTTGCCGCCGGGGCCGGCGCACACGTCCAGCCAGGCGGTGTCGGGTCCCTCCAGCGGCGCGCGGGCGAGCAGCAGCGCGGCCAGCTGGCTGCCCTCGTCCTGGACGCCGGCGGTCCCAGCGCGGACCGAGGGCACCCGGCCGGGGTCGCCGCTGCCCAGCCGGACGGCGTGCGGCGACCACGGCCCCGGCGTGCCGCCGGACTCCTCGGCCAGCCGGTCGCGGGCCACCCGGCGGGCCACGAGGTGCACCTCGGGCGCGGCGTCGTCGGCGAGCAGTGCGGCCTCGAGCTCGTCGTCCCCGCCGAGCGCCTCCCGCCAGGCCCGCACGATCCAGCCCGGGTGGTCGGTGGCCAGGGCCAGCCGCCGCTCGTCGTCCCCACCGAGCCGGTCGAGCCAGGCCGCGCGGTCCCCGCCGGCGGCCACCTTGCGCAGCACCGCGTTCACCAGCCCGGAGGGGCCGGCGCCGACGATCGCCCGCGTGAGGTCGACGGTGGTCGCGACCGCGGCGTGGGCGGGGACCCGCAGGTCGAGCAGCTGGTGGGTCCCGAGCCGCAGCAGGTCCAGCACCCGCGGGTCGAGGTCGGCCAGCGGGCGGTCCACCAGCCCGGCGAGGACCGCGTCGAGGGTCCCCGTGGCGCGCAGGGTGCCGTAGGCCAGCTGGGTGGTGAAGGCGGCGTCGCGCGCGCCGAGCTGCCGCTCGCGCAGCAGCTGGGGCAGCAGCAGGTTGGCGTAGGCCTGGCGGGAGGAGACCGCGTCCAGGACGTCGTAGGCGGTCAGCCGTGCGCCGTCGAGCTGCGGCCGGGGTGCCCGCCGTCCGTCGCGCCGTCCCGGCCGGGGCCGGCCGGGACGGCGCGGAGGGTGGCTCACGTGCCGACCTGCTCGCCCGGGGCCGGCCGGGCGCCGCGCGCCCAGTCGACGGCCGGGAGCAGCCGCTTGCCGGCCGGCTGCACCTCCCCCAGCCGGACCGCGCCGGAGCCGGTGCCGACCAGCACGCCCGTGGGACCGACGGACAGCTCGCCCGGCGAGAGGCCGAGGGAGGTCGGCAGGGGCTCGACCGGGCCGAGGCGGAGCCGGTCCCCGCGCCAGGTGGTCCACGCGCCCGGCGCCGGGGTGACCCCCCGGACCCGGCGGTCGACGACGTGCGCGGGCAGCGCCCAGTCGACCCGCGCGTCGGCCGGCTCGATCCGCGGCGCCAGGCTCACGCCCTCGGCCGGCTGCGGCTGCGGCTCGAGCGTGCCGGCCGCGATGCCGTCCAGCGTGGCCAGCAGCAGCCGGGCACCGCTGTCGGCCAGCCGGCCGAGCAGGTCGCCGGCGGTGTCCCGCGGCGCGATCGGCTCGGTGACCACGCCGTAGACCGGCCCGGTGTCGAGGCCGGCCTCGAGGCGGAAGGTCGAGGCCCCGGTGACCTCGTCGCCGGCCATGATCGCGTGCTGCACCGGCGCCGCTCCGCGCCAGGCCGGCAGCAGGGAGAAGTGCAGGTTGACCCAGCCGTGCCGCGGCAGGTCCAGCGCCGCCTGCGGGACCAGCGCGCCGTAGGCGACGACCGGCGCGCAGTCGACCGCGAGGCCGGCCAGCCCGTCGAGGAACTCCGGGTCGCGCGGGCTGCGCGGCTGCAGCACCGGCACGCCGGCGGCGTCGGCCCGTTCGGCGACCGGGGAGCGGCTCACCCTCCGGCCGCGCCCGGAGCGGGCGTCGGGGCGGGTGAGGACGGCGACGACCTCGTGGGAGGAGTCGAGCAGCAGGTCCAGGGCGGGGACGGCGACCTCCGGCGTCCCGGCGAAGAGGAGCCTCAGTGGGGGCTCACCTCCACGCGCGGCACCCAGGCCGGCACGCCGGTCCACTCCGCGGCGGCGATCTCCGCCAGGGCGGCCGCGCGGGCGGCGTCCGCGAGCCGGTCGACGAACAGCACGCCGTCGAGGTGGTCGACCTCGTGCTGCACCGCGCGGGCCAGGAGGTGCGAGCCCTCGACGCGCAGCGGCTCGCCGTGCAGGTCGAACCCGGTGGCGGCCACGTAGAGGTGACGGCGGCAGTCGTAGGCGAACCCCGGGATGGACAGGCAGCCCTCGGGCCCCTCCTGGAACTCCTCGCCCACCGCGGACACGACCGGGTTGACCAGGTGGCCCAGCTCGCCGTCGACGTGCCAGGTGAACACGCGCAGGCCGACGCCGATCTGCGGAGCGGCCAGCCCCGCTCCCCCAGCGGCGAGCATCGTGTCGGTCAGGTCGGCGACCAGCCCGCGCAGCTCCTTGTCGAAGTCGACGACGGGCGCGGCGGGGGTCCGCAGGACCGGGTCGCCGTAGAGCCGGATGGGGGTGACGCTCACCGGTCGATCGTAGGCAGGGCCCGCCGCACCCCTCGGACGGCGGCCCGGGTCAGCCGCCGACGAGCGCGCCGGCGGGCAGGGACGGGTCGGCCCAGCTCGGCCACGGACGCGTCTCCTCGGCCCCCGCGTGGACGGCCAGCTCGGCGATGGCGGTCGCCACGTCCGGTCGCCGGGCGGGGTCGGGGTCGGTGAGCCGGTCGACGACCGCGGCCACGCCTGCGGCGCCATCGGCGGCGGGGTCCAGGATCCTGCGCAGGGTCGCCCCGACCCCGTAGACGTCCAGCGCCGGCGTCACCGGGAGGCCGGTCGGGTCGCCCACCTCGGGTGCGGTGTAGCCGTCGGTCCCGACCCGCTCGCCTGGGCGGAGCCGGGACCCCAGTCGCCGCGAGGAGCCGAGGTCGACCAGTCGCGGGCGGCGGTCGACGAGCAGCACGTTGAACGGGTCGACGTCCAGGTGCACCAGGCCGCGGGCGTGCAGGGCGCGCAGCGCCCCGAGGACGAGGACGCCCAGCCCGGCGGTGTCCTCGGCGGGGAAGGGACCGCCCTCGGCGAGGCAGTCGCCCAGGTCGGGCCCGTCCAGGTACTCGACGGCGATGAACGGTTGCCCCGCGTCCCGGCCGTCGTGGAGCAGGCGCGGGACGGCGGGGTGCAGCAGGCGGGTCAGCGCCCGGACCTCCCGGTGCAGCGCGGTGGCGTGCTGCGGCTGCCACCCGGGGCGCACGGTCTTCACCACGGCCGGCGCCCAGAGGTCGACCGACCAGCACAGCCACGTCTCCCGGCGGGCACCGACCGCCAGCCGGGTCCAGGCGAGGTGCCCCGGGACCAGGGGGTCCCCCGGCGCGGGGTCCCACACCGGCCGGCCGTCGCGCCGGGCGGTGGTCACCGGCACCGGGTTCGGGTCCATCGTCGCTCCCTCATCGGCGCCCGGGAGCCGTCCCACCGGAGCCGGTCCGGTGGGACGGCCCTCCCCACGGCTCAGTCGCAGTCATCCCAGTCGTGGCGGTCGTAGTCGTCGTCGTGGTCGTCCCAGTGGTCGTGCTTGTCGTGGGTCCACGTGTCGGTGTCGTCGTGGTCGTGGTGCCGGCGGACGGTCACCTCGCCGACGACGCGGCGGAAGGTCGTCATGGTCGTTCACCTCCTCTCGACGGTCTCGTGGGCTGCGGCGGGGACCAGCACCTGACCCCCGTCGTCCTGTGCGGCGGGCGGCCGCGGGCGCGGGGCACCGTTCCCGGATCGGTGCCGCGCGGGTCGGGCCTCGCCGGTGGCGGCACTGCGCGCCGGCTGGGGGGCGCCCGCGGTCCGGGGGACGGGGCGGGGCCGCAGGGGGCGTACGTGCACCGTCCGGTCGGCGATGGCCGCCAGGACCGGGTCGTGGGTGACCAGCAGGACCGTGCGGTCACGTGTGGCGTCGCGGATGGCGCCGACCACCTGCCGCGCGGCCTCGGCGTCCAGCGACGTGGTGGGCTCGTCGAGGAGGACGACGGGCGCGGTCGAGACCACCGCGCGGGCGAGCGCCACGCGGCGGCGCTGGCCGCCGGAGAGCAGGACCCCGCTCTCGCCCAGGGGGGTGTCGTAGCCCTCCGGCAGGGCGGAGGCGAACTCGTCGACCCAGGCGGCGCGGCCGGCGGCGAGCACCTCGGCACGCGTGGCGGCCGGGTTCCCGAAGGCGATGTTCTCCGCGAGGGTGGCGTCGAGCAGCCACGGGTCCTGCGGCACGAACGCCAACTGCCGCCGCAGGTCCACGGTCGAGAGCTCCCGGACGTCGACGTCGTCGAGGAGCACCCGCCCCGCGTCGGGGTCGTAGAGCCGCAGCAGCAGGGCGAGCACCGTGCTCTTGCCCGCCCCGCTGGGCCCGAACAGGCAGACCGTCTCGCCGGCACGGACGGTGAGGTCCAGGTCGCGCAGCACCGGGCGGTGGGGGGTGTACGAGAAGGTGACCGACTCGAGGCGGATGCCCTCGCGCACCGCCGGGACCGGCGCCGGCGACGCCGGTTCGGGCACCACCTCCGGGCAGGCCAGCACCTCCTGGATGCGCTGGGCGCTCGCGTTGGCCTTGGCCTGCACCCCGACCAGCCGCACGAGGCTGCGCACCGGGGACTGCAGCTTGCCGAGGTAGGACAGGACGACGAGCAGCTGTCCCGTGGTCAGCGCGCCCGCGCGGACCTGGATGCCGCCGGCGACGAGCACGATGCCGGCCCCCAGCGCGAGCAGGACCCCGGGCACGGGCCCCCAGCGCGCCTCGACCACCGCGGCGCGGGTGGACGCGGCGACGGCCTGCTCGTTGGGGCCGCCGAACAGCTGCCCGGCCCGGTCCAGGCGGCCGAACGCCTGCACGGCCCGGACGTTGCGCAGCAGGTCCGTGGCCACGGCCGAGAGCCGCCCCGAGGCCTCGCGGGCCTCGCGCGTCGCCGCCCGGACCCGGCGCCGCTGGCTCAGGGTCAGCCAGACCAGCACGGGCAGGACGACGAGACCCAGCCAGGCCAGCGACGGGTCGACGGTGAACAGCAGCACCAGTGAGCCGGCCAGGAGCAGGACGTTGGGCAGCAGGGTGGTGAAGGTCGCGACCACCGCGTCGGTCACCCGGCCGACGTCGGAGGTCAGCCGGGAGACGACCTCGCCGGTGCGCATCCGGTCGTGCCAGCGCAGCGAGAGGGTCAGGGCCCGCCCGAAGAGGGCCGCGCGCAGCGCCCCGCCCATCCGCGTGGACGCCCGCATGGCGCTCGACCAGGTGGTGACGTCGAGGACGGCGTTGGCGGCCGACAGTCCGACCGTCGCCGCCCCCGCGGCCACCAGGAGCCCGACCGGGCCGAGACCGGACAGGACCGCGGCCGGCCCGGTGAGCGGGCGCCCACCCAAGCCGTGGTCGACGGCGAGGGCCAGCGGCCACGGCGACAGCAGCGACGTGGCGACCTGCCCGGCGGCCGACCCCGTGGCCAGGGTCAGCCGGCCCGCCTGTGGCCGGACGAAGGGTGCCGCGACCCGCAGGGCCCCGGGGGGCCGCGGAGCAGCGTGCGCCGGCATGCGGACCAGCCTGAGCCGCTTCGAGGTGGAGTATCCATCCGTCCCTGGGCGTACACCGTTGGTCCCCGGCGCGCGGGAGAGCAGAGGCCGCACCGCGGACACCCATTCCGAGCCGGATGAGTCTTATCCTCTGCGACGTGATCCAGATCACGTCACGGCGGGTGGGGTGGCGGGCGGCGCCCCGGCCGGTCCCCGTGGGGGTGGTCTCCCGGATGGTGGCCGCCGGGTCGCCGTCGTGATCCGCGTCCTGGTCGTCGACGACCACGCGGTCGTCCGCCAGGGACTGATGAGCCTCCTCGAGGAGGGCCCGGACATGGAGTGCGTCGGGACGGCGGGGGACGCTGACGGCGCGCTCGACCTGACCGAACGGCTCCGGCCCGACGTCGTCATGCTGGACCTGTCCATGCCGGGGCAGGACGGCATCAGCGTGATCCGCTCCCTCCGGGGGCGCGGCGACTCCGCGCGGATCCTGGTCCTCACCTCGTTCGGGGAGGGCTCACGGGTCCTCGAGGCCCTCGACGCCGGCGCCGACGGCTACCTGCTCAAGCACGCCTCGGCCGAGGCGATCCTCGACGGCGTCCGCGCCGTGGCCGCCGGGGGCGGGCCGATCGACCCGCAGGTCGCCCCGTCGGTGATCGCCGCGCTGCGCGACCGCGGCCAGACCGAGCTGCTTACCGACCGGGAGCGCGAGGTCCTCGAGCTGCTCCGCCAGGGACACCCCAACAAGGTCATCGCCCGCCGGCTGCGCATCGCCGAGGGCACCGTGAAGACCCACGTGACCCACATCCTGCAGCGAGTGGGCGCCGCCGACCGCACCCAGGCGGCCCTGTGGGCCGAGCGCCACCTCCGTCCCACGCGGCACGAGGAAGGGAGCTCCTGATGTCCCGGAGCGCCCCGACCGGCCGTCGGGCCCCCGGTCCTGCCCAGCTCCCTCCCGACAGCCGGCACCGGATGGTGGTGGTCGGGCGCGCGGCAGCGGCTCCCCGGCCGCGCCACCGCTGGTCGGGGATCGTGCGGGTGACGGCCGGCACGCTCACGATCGCGGGGGCCTTCCTGCTGGTCGTCCTGGTCGGCACCTGGACCGGCCTGTCGCTCGTCGACGGGCCGCGGGTCCCCGGCCGCCCCCCGGTCCCCCAGGCGCTCCCGCCGCCCCAGGACGACCCGCCGCCCGCCGAGGCCCTCGGCACCGGGGAGCACCTCCCGCCCCCGCCACGCGTCCTGCCGGTCGACCCCACCGCGCCGTCCGGGCGGGCCATGCTGCCGGCCGCGGCCACCCGGGAGCGGGCCGTCGGCGTGGCTCCTCCCGACCGCGGTGACCGCGCGATCGCGGTCGCCGCCCAGGTCCCGGCGGCGTCGGCTCCCGTGGCCGGACCGCCGCCGGTGGCGGCGTTCGCCCCGGTCGACCGCCCCTCGGCCACCGCACCCACGCCGGCACCTCGCCCCACCGACCCCGCCGCACCCGCCCCGGTCGCGCCGGGACCCGGTGCCCCGCCGCCCGCCGTCGCCCCGGAGCCCGCACCGGTCCCCCCGGCGGACACCGCGACCCCACCCGACACCGCGACCCCGGCCGACACCGCACCTCCGGCCGACACCGCACCTCCGGCCGACGCCGCACCTCCGGCCGACGCCGACCGGCCGGCCGCCGCCCAGCGGAGCCCGGCGACGACCGACCCCGGCGCGCCCGGTCCCGAGCGGGAGGCCGACCGCGACCGGCACGGCCAGCGCGACGGGGAGCACGACGCCGACGGGGAGCGCGACCGCGACGGCGAGCACGACCGCGACGGCGAGCACGACCGCGACCGGCACGGCGACGGCGACGGGAAGGGCGACGGGAAGGGCGACGGGAAGGGCGACGGGAAGGGCGACGGGAAGGGCGACGGGAAGGGCCACGAGGAGGCCGACCGCGACCGGGAGCGGGACCGCGACGGGCACCCCGGCGGTCACGGGCACCACGACGTGGGCCGGCACGCCGACGGCGACCACGAACCGTCCCGCCCGGCTCGGCCCGCCCAGGGCCCAGCATGTGGCGGCGACGAGCCGTGCGCGCCGGCGCGCCCGGCGGCTCCCGCCGCGCCCACTCCGGCCGTGGAGACCCCCGCCGAGGCCGCTCCCACCGGGGACGCCGCCGCCGAGGTGCCTGCTCCGGCGTGACCGCCGCCCGGCCCCGGGCTCAGACCAGGTCGAGCGGGTCGAGCTGCACGCGCACGTGCTCCGGCGCCTTCTTCGCGCTGCGGACGCCCTGCACCTCGGCCAGCGCGTGCGCCAGCGCCACTCCCTCCGCGCGGGGCACCCGCACCAGGTAGCGCTCCCGCTCGCCGTCCTGACCGGGACGCGACGGCTCGGGCACCGGCCCCAGCAGGTCGGCGTCGGCCGGGAGGCGCGCGGCCTCCAGGAACTCCGCCAGCGCGTGCGCCGTCCCCGACAGCGCGGCCATGCGGGTCACCGGCGGGAAGCCCAGCGCCCGCCGGTCGGCCAGCTCACGGTCGGCCAGCCAGGCCGGGTCCCACCGGACCAACGCCTGGACGACGGGGTGCGCGGCGTCGGCGGCGACGACGACCTGCCCGCCGGCCGACGCGGGACGCACCAGCGTCGCCGCGTTCACCCAGCGGCGGAGGGTCTCCTCCCCCGCGCGCAGGTCGGCGCGGCCGAGCAGGGCCCACGAGTCCAGCAGCAGGGCCGCCCCGTAGCCCCCCTCGGCGACCGGTTCGGCGCCCGGTGTGGCGACGACCAGCGCCGGCCCCCCGGGCACCGACGCCAGCACGCCCGAGCCCCGCCCGGAGACCCGCACCGCCGCGCCGGGGAACGCGCGGCCCAGCTCCTCGGCGGTGCGGGCGGCGCCCACGACCGACGCGCGCAGCTTGGTGCCGTGGCAGTGCGGGCAGTCGAAGGTCGCCGCCGGGCGGGCGCACCAGCGGCAGGCCGGCACCCGGGAGCCGCCCGGGCCGGGGGTGGGGGCGATCCCCAGCGGCCCGGAGCAGACCGCGCAGCGGGCCGGGGCGCGGCAGCGGTCGCAGGCCAGCCCTGGCGCGTACCCGGCGCGGGGCACCTGCACCAGCACCGGGGCGCCGTCCGCGAGGGCCTGCCGGGCGATGCGGTGGGCCAGGCTGGGCAGCCGGGCGGTGCGGGCCGCCGGGTCGCGGGCCAGCTCGGCGTCGGCCCCGAGCGCCTGCACCCGCGGCATGGCGGCCCGCAGGGTGGCGCGGTCGGCGACCAGCTCGTGCGCCCAGCGGCTCTCGACGAGCAGCTGCGCCTCCGCGGTACGGGCGGTGGCCGCGACGACCGCGGCGCAGGAGGCCAGGTGCGCGCGGTGCACGAGGACGTCGCGCGCGTGGGCGTAGGGCGCCCGCGGTTCGGCGTGCAGGTCGTCGCCGTCGTCCCAGATCGCCACCAGGCCCAGGTCGGCGACCGGCGCGAAGGCCGCGGCCCGTGCCCCGAGGACGACCCGGGCGGTGCCGCGGACCGCGTCGAGGAAGCGCCGGTAGCGGGCGTCGGGCGCGGCGTCGGCACGGAGCACGACGAACGACCCGCGGGGCAGCCGCTGCTCCGCGGCGGCCGCCAGCCGGTCGAGGTCGCGGCCGTCCGGCGCCACGACCAGCGCGCCGCGGCCGCCCGAGAGCGCGGCCTGGCACAGCTCGACCAGCCGGGCCGGCCAGTCCTCGCCGGGCAGCGCCGTCCAGACCGCGCGGGCCGGCCGGCCCTCGGCGACGGCCGTCAGCAGCGCCGGACCGGCCGGGTACCGCGCGAACCCCGCCGGGTCGGGTGCGGCCGGGGGCGGCGGGGGCTCGGCGGCGGGCCGCTTCTCCGCGGCGGCGCGGCGCGGCGGCACGGCCAGCCGGAGCACGTCGGTGACCGTGCCGCCCCAGCGCTGCGCGACCGAGCGGGCCAGGGCGAGCACCTCTGGGGTGAGCACCGGCTCCGGCGAGACGAGCTTGGCCAGCGGCGCGAGCTTCCCGCCGTGCTCGCTGGTGTCCCCGAGCTCGACGACGAACCCGTCGACCAGCTGGCCGGCGAAGCGCACCCGCACCCGGCAGCCGGCCCGGACCTCCCCTGCCCCCTCCTCGGGGACGGCGTAGTCGAACGGACGGTCCAGGTGCGCCAGGGGCACGTCGACGACGACCCGGGCCACCATCGGGGTGCGGGCGCCCGGGTCGTCAGGGGTGGGCCGGGTCAGCGGGAACTCCGTTCGACGCGGGGAGGGGCCACCCGAGTGTCGGGGCCGGTACCGACAGCGGTGTGCGCCCGGGCGCGCTCCGCCAGCGGAACGCGCCACGGGCGCACAGCACCGACCCGACCGGCACCGCTCCCCGCGGGTCCACGTGGGGCGGCGGCCCCGTCCTGAGGCTCACCCCCAGCTCGCTCGCGAGGGGTGAGGAGGGCGGGGTCCTCCGTCAGACCCCCGCGGCCGAGCGGAGAGCGTCGACGCGGTCCAGCCGCTCCCACGGGAGCTCGACGTCGGTGCGACCGAAGTGGCCGTAGGCGGCGGTCGGCGCGTAGATCGGCCGCAGCAGGTCCAGGTCCCGCACGATCGCGCCCGGGCGCAGGTCGAACACCGCACCGATCGCCTTCTCCAGCACGTCGTCGGTGACCGCGCCGGTGCCGAAGGTCTCGACGAACAGGCCGACCGGGTGGGCGGCGCCGATGGCGTAGGCCACCTGGACCTCGCAGCGGCGGGCCAGGCCCGCGGCGACGACGTTCTTGGCGACCCAGCGCATCGCGTAGGCGCCGGACCGGTCGACCTTCGACGGGTCCTTGCCGGAGAAGGCACCGCCGCCGTGGCGGGCCATGCCGCCGTAGGTGTCGACGATGATCTTGCGGCCGGTCAGCCCCGCGTCGCCCATCGGGCCACCGATGACGAACTTGCCCGTGGGGTTCACCAGCAGGCGGTAGCCGTCGGTGGGCAGGCCGAGGGCGGCCAGCTCCGGCTCGACCACCAGCTCCTGGACGTCGGGGGTGAGCAGCTGCTCGATCGAGATGTCCTCGGCGTGCTGCGAGGAGACGACGACCGTGTCGACGCCGACCGGCCGGTCGTCCTCGTAGACGACGGTGACCTGGGTCTTGCCGTCGGGCCGCAGGTAGGGCACCGACCCGTCCTTGCGGACCGCGGACAGCCGCCGGGACAGCCGGTGGGCCAGCGCGATCGGCAGCGGCATCAGCTCGGGGGTCTCGTCGGTGGCGTAGCCGAACATCAGCCCCTGGTCGCCGGCGCCCTGGCGCTCGATCTCGTCCTCGGCCGTGCCGGAGGTGCGCGCCTCGTAGGCGGTGTCGACGCCCTGCGCGATGTCCGGGGACTGGGAGCCGATCGAGACGCTGACCCCGCAGGAGGCGCCGTCGAACCCCTTGCGGGAGGAGTCGTAACCGATCCGGAGGATCGTCCGGCGGACGATGTCGGCGATGTCGACGTAGCCGGCGGTGGTGACCTCGCCGGCGATGTGCACCTGGCCGGTGGTGATGAGCGTCTCGACCGCGACCCGGCTGCGCGGGTCCTGCTCGAGCATCGCGTCGAGGATCGAGTCGCTGATCTGGTCGGCGATCTTGTCCGGGTGGCCCTCGGTCACCGACTCGGACGTGAAGAGACGGCGTGGCACTCGGGGCTCCTGTCGTTCGGGAACGGATGGGCCCTGCCGCGGGGCAGGGGCGTGAGGTGAACGGTACCGGCGGGCGACGGCGGCCGGGCGGCGCACCGTCAGGAGGCTCAGGGCAGCCGCGGGGCGACCACGGTCCAGATGCCCGCCGCGACGGCGTCCTTGCCGCCCTGCGGGACGTCGGTCGCGGTCCCGTCCGCGGCCAGCACGACCGCGGCGTTGTCCGGGCGGCCGAAGACCTGCCCGCCGGACACGTCGTTGACCACGAGCAGGTCGCAGCCCTTGCGGGCGAGCTTGGCCCGGGCGTGGGTGAGGACGTCTCCCTCGTCGTCCCCGGTCTCGGCGGCGAAGCCGACGACGAGCTGGCCGGACCGGCGCTTGGTGACCAGCTCGGCGAGCACGTCGGGGTTGCGCACCAGCGGCACCGCACCGGGTTCGGCGGCGCTGTCCTTCTTCAGCTTGGTGCCGGCGACCGTCGCCGGGCGGAAGTCGGCCACCGCGGCGCTCATCACGACGACGTCGGCGTCCGGCGACTCCGCGAGCATCGCGGTCCGCAGCTCCTCCGCCGTCCCGACCGGCACGACGCGGACGCCGAACGGGGCGGGGAGGTCGACGTTGGCCGCGACCAGCACCACCTCCGCGCCGCGGGCGGCGGCGACCCGCGCCAGCGCCCAGCCCTGCCGCCCCGAGGATCGGTTGCCGAGGTAGCGGACCGGGTCCAGCGGCTCACGGGTGCCGCCGGCGCTGACCACCACCCGCCGTCCGGCGAGGTCGGGGGCCAGTGCCGCGGCGCCCTCGGTGAGCACCACGCCGGCCAGGGCGGCGATGTCGGCCGGCTCGGGCAGCCGTCCCGGGCCGGAGTCGGGGCCGGTCAGCCGGCCGACGGCCGGCGGGAGCACGATCGCCCCGCGGCGGCGCAGGGTGGCGACGTTGTCCTGGGTGGCCGGGTGCAGCCACATCTCGGTGTGCATGGCCGGGGCGAAGACGACCGGGCAATGCGCGGTGAGCAGCGTGGCGGCGAGCAGGTCGTCGGCCCGCCCGGCGGCCGCGCGCGCGAGCAGGTCCGCGGTGGCCGGCGCGACGACGACCAGGTCGGCGGTCTGCCCGATGCGCACGTGGGCCACCTCGTCGACGTCGGACCAGACGGTGGTCGTCACCGGGTTGCCCGACAGCGCCTCGAAGGTCGCCGCGCCGACGAAGTGCAGCGCCGACGGTGTCGGGACGACCCGGACGTCGTGCCCGGCCTCGGTGAACGCCCGCAGCAGGAGAGCTGCCTTGTAGGCGGCCACGCCCCCGCTGACGCCCAGCACGATCCTCGCCATGCGCCCATCCTCCTCACACGACGAGACACCCGGCACCTGCCGGGTGTCTCGTCACCAGTTCGGGGCCCCGCGACGGGGTGGACCGGGGTCCTCGTTCAGTTGTCGCCGGCGGTGTGGGTGAGCAGGCCCTCGTTGATCTCGCGCAGGGCGATCGAGAGCGGCTTCTCCTGGGGGGCGGTGTCGACCAGCGGGCCGACGTACTCCAGCAGGCCCTCGGAGAGCTGGCTGTAGTAGGCGTTGATCTGCCGCGCGCGCTTGGCGGCGAAGATCACCAGGCCGTACTTGCTGCTGGTGCGCTCGAGCAGCTCGTCGATCGGCGGGTTGGTGATGCCCTCGGGGGCGGGTGCGACTCCGGACACGGGCGGGCGTGCTCCTCAGATCGTTCGGCGGGAGTGCGGACGGCGCGACCGGCGGGCCCGCTACTCGTGGGCGCCGCTGCTCGGGACGGGGCCGGGCGACGGCGCAGTCAGCAATCGTACCAACTCGTCCGCGGCCCGGGCGACGTCGTCGTTGACCACGACCACGTCGAACTCCCCTGCGGCGTCCAGTTCGGCCTGCGCGATCGCCAGCCGCCGCTCCTGCACCGCCGGCGGCTCGGACCCGCGGCCGGCCAGCCGGCTCACCAGCTCGGCCCACGACGGCGGGGCGAGGAACACCAGCTGCGCACCGGCGTCCCGGGCCCGGACCTGACGCGCGCCCTGCAGCTCGATCTCCAGCAGCGCGGGCGCCCCGGTGGCGAGTCGCTCGCGCACCGGGGCGACCGGCGTGCCGTAGCGGTTGCCGGCGTACTCGGCCCACTCCAGGAGCCCGTCCTCGGCGATCAGCCGGTCGAACTCCGCGTCGGAGAGGAAGTGGTAGTGCACCCCGTCGACCTCACCGGGGCGAGGCCGGCGGGTGGTGGCCGACACCGACACCCACACGTCGGGGTGCCGGCGCCGGACCTCGGCCACGACCGTGCCCTTGCCCACCCCCGACGGTCCGGAGAGCACGGTCAGCCGCGCCGGGGTGCGGTCCTCGGCAGCACTCGCCACTCGTCGTCGTCCTCGACCTCCGGGTGCCTCGTCGTGCGGGTCAGCCCTCGACGGAGACCTGCTCGGCGGCGACCTTCTCGCCACCGAACTCCGCTTCGAGGGCCTTGCGCTGGTTGGCACCCAGGCCACGCACCCGGCGGGTCGGGGAGATCTCGAGCCGCTCCATGATCTTGGCAGCCCGTGCCTTGCCCACTCCCGGCAGGGACTCCAGGACCGCGGAGACGCGCATCTTGCCGATGACCTCGTCGGTCTCGCCCTGGCGGAGGACGTCGCCGACGGTGGCGCCCTTGCTCTTGAGCCGCTCCCGCAGCTCGGCACGGGTCTTGCGGGCCGCGGCCGCCTTCTCCAGTGCGGCGGCGCGCTGTTCGGGGGTCAGGTCAGGAAGGGGCATGGTGCGACCCAATCGTGTCGTCGCCGGCTCGCGTCTCGACCGGCGGGCTCGGTGCGGTGTCGGGGCCAGGCTCTCTGCTGAGCCTGTCGGCCAACCTAGTTCCCGGTATATGTGCAGGTCACGCCCTTCTGAACCACACGATTCCAGCAATCGGTGACCTGTCGTTCACCGTCCGTTGCCCATCGTCGTGACCGTCCGCTATCAGTGCAGGTCGGCCGGGGTCTCCCACCCGGACGATCCGCACGGGATTGCGGACGATCCTGTCCGACACACCGGTGGCGACACGCCGACGAGCCCCGGAAACCGCAGGTCCGCGCGGGGGGACACGGCCGTTGCGCGAGTCAACGGGTCAGCTCGGGCGCCGCTCGGCCGGCCGGGTGCCCGACCTCCGGCCGAGCACCCAGCCGGCGACCCCGGCGAGGACGAGCAGGCCCAGGACGACCAGGCCCGCCCCGGCGGTCAGCCAGGGGAGGCCCGCCTCACCGGGCGAGCTCGGCGGCCCAGCGGTCGGCCGCGGCCCGCAGCGCGGCCGGGTCGGGGCCGGCGGCCAGGACGTCCCGGGAGACGGTGGGGACGACGGCGACGTCCGCCCCGAACAGCCGCCGCAGGTCGGCGACCGAGCCGCCCTGCGCGCCGAGCCCCGGGGCGAGCACCGGCCCGCCCAGGCCGGTCAGGTCGACGTCCAGCGAGGGCAGCGTGGCGCCGACGACGACCCCGAACGAGCCGGTGGCCGCGCCGAACCGGCTGCCCAGGTCGCGGACCGCGGCGACGTCGGGCAGCGGGTCGCCGACGACCCACCCCGGGGTGTTCCAGGCGCGGACGGTGTCGACGACGACCTGCGCGACCGACCGCTCGCCCACCAGCGCGTGCTGCAGCGTCCCGGCGTCGGGGTTGGAGGTGCGGGCGAGCACGAACAGCCCGCCCCCGTGCTGCCGGGCGGTGTCGACGGCCGGCTGCAGCGACCCCGGGCCGAGGTAGGGGCTGACCGTCAGCGCGTCGGCGTACAGCGGGTGCCCCGGCCGGAGGTGGTCGGCGTAGGCGTCCATCGTCGAGCCGATGTCGCCGCGCTTGGCGTCCAGCAGCACCAGGGCCCCCGCGGCCCGGGCGCGGGGGACGGCGTCCTCCAGCACGGCCAGGCCGCGGGAGCCGTGCCGCTCGTAGAAGGCCACCTGCGGCTTGAGCACGGCGACCGTGCCGGCCAGGGCGTCGACGACCGCGTCGGTGAACCGGGCCAGCCCCTCGGGGCTGTCGGGCAGCCCCCAGCGCTCCAGCAGCGGCACGTGCGGGTCGATGCCCACGCACAGCGGACCGCGGGCGGCGACGGCGTCGGCCAGCCGCTGACCGAACGGCGCACTCACGAGGGCACCTCTCCGCCGCGCGGCAGCGTCTCCCCCAGCGCGGCGATGCAGTCGCGGGCCAGGTACGGGTCGGCGAAGGCGCCGGACGCCGACTGGACCGCGTCGGCGCCCGCGGTGAACAGCGCCTCGAACGAGGCCGCGTCGGTCACCCCGCCCATCGCCAGGACGTCGAAGTGCCGGCCACCGGCCTCGCGGAGAGCGACCAGCCGCCGGGTGAAGTCCAGCGCCGAGTCGCGCACCGCCACCCCGGACAGCCCGGCCAGCTCGCGGCCGGGGAAGGTCGCCGCCCCGTCGCTGCG
Organism: Geodermatophilus sp. SYSU D01105; assembly: GCF_054050095.1. NCBI lineage: Bacteria > Bacillati > Actinomycetota > Actinomycetes > Geodermatophilales > Geodermatophilaceae > Geodermatophilus > Geodermatophilus sp. SYSU D01105. Next base: position 120,853 of record NZ_JBJGYR010000005.1, on the reverse strand, counting down.
GCGGACCCGGCTCTGCAGCGTGTTGATGCCGGCGACCCCGTCGACGAGCGGTGCGATCCGGGGCACGAGCGCGGCCAGGCGCGCCTCGTCCAGCCAGGACAGCTTGGCCACCAGCCCGGTGCGGTCGTCCAGCGCCCGCCGCGCGGCCTCGACGACGGCGACCGTGGCGTCGGCGTCCAGGCACAGCGGCGGCTTCACCCCCGACGCCGTCCGGCCCAGGGTGTTCGGGCAGGAGAGGTTGAGCTCGACGACGGGCGCGCCGGCCTCCTGCGCCATCGCCGCCGTCCGGGCGAAGTCGGCGGCCAGGGCCGCGAGCCCGGCGCCGTCGAGGTCCTCCCCCATGACGCTGACCAGCAGCAGCTGGTCCTCGTCGAGCACGGCCAGCGACCGCTCCAGGTCGGCCATCCACTCGTCGGGGGCCGGCGAGGGCACGCCGAAGGAGTTGACCGTGCTGACGTCCGGGGAGCCCGGCTCGACCCAGTCCCACGGGTCCGCGGTCACCTCGGCGGCCGCGCCCGGCGGGAGGCTCGCGGTCTCCCGCGCGGCGAAGACCCAGTTGGGCTGGGCGTTGGGCTCGTGGGCGCGGCTGCGGACGGTCTTGTAGGTCAGGACGCTGTAGCCGCTGCGGGCGTGGTGGCGCACCCACTCCTCGCCGCCGTTGAGCACGCACGCCGGCACCCCGATCGGGAAGCCGACCGCGCGCCCGAGCACCCGCCACCGCCGCCCGGCAGCCACCGGCCGCTCCGGCAGGCGCGGACCCAGCGGCGTGGTCAGGTTGTCCCGGTAGGAGCCCAGGACGTCGTAGGCCGGCGTCCGCACCCCGGCAGCCGCCAGCACCCCGGCGTGCCCGGCGAAGAACAGCACCCGGCCCAGCAGCGGCAGGTCGTCGTCCCCGGTGTCCCCGGACGCCAGCCGGGCCGCCAGCCCGCGCGCCGCCGAGGCCAGCGCGTCCAGCTCCGGCTGCGGCGGTCGCGCGAACCGGGTGACCCCGGCCAGGAACGCGTCGGGCAGCCCGTCGACCAGCCCGCGCGCCACGAGGTCGTCGCGCACCCGGCGGGCGGCCCCGACCGGAGGTGCCGCGGTCACGACCGGGCGGCCGGGGCGGCGGCGGTCAGCGCCGCGTGGACCTCCTGCAGGCTGCGGACGCCGACGTCCCCCTCCCGCAGCGCCTCGATGCCCTGCACCGCGGCCGCCAGCCCCTGCACCGTGGTGATCGACGGGATCCCGGCGGAGACGGCGGCGGTGCGGATCTCGTAGCCGTCCAGCCGCGGCCCGCTGTTGCCGGGCGACCCGAAGGGCGTGTTGACCACGATGTCGACGTCCCCGGCGAGGATCCGCTCGACCACGTTGCCCGGGCCCTCGCTGAACTTGCCGACCACCTCGCAGTCCACGCCGTTGCGGCGCAGCACCTGCGCGGTGCCGGAGGTCGCCAGCACCCGGAAGCCGAGGTCGGCCAGCCGCTTGACCGGGAAGATCGCCGAGCGCTTGTCCCGGTTGGCCAGCGAGACGAAGACGGTGCCCTCGACCGGCAGCGAGCCGTACGCGGCGGCCTGCGACTTGGCGAACGCCGTCCCGAAGCCGGTGTCGAGGCCGATGACCTCGCCGGTGGACTTCATCTCCGGCCCGAGCACGGTGTCGACGTTCTGCCCCTCGACGGTGCGGAACCGGTGGAAGGGCAGCACCGCCTCCTTGACCGCGATCGGCGCGTCCGCCGGCAGGTCCGCGCCGTCGCCGGTCGCGGGCAGGACGCCGGCCGCGCGGAGCTCGGCGACGGTCTCCCCCACCGCGATGCGGGCCGCGGCCTTGGCCAGCTGGACGGCGGTGGCCTTGGAGACGAACGGCACCGTGCGGCTGGCCCGCGGGTTGGCCTCGAGGACGTAGAGGATGTCGTCCTTCACCGCGTACTGGACGTTGAGCAGCCCGCGGACGCCGATCCGGGCGGCGAGCTGCTCGGTGGCCCGGCGGATGCGCACCAGGTCGGTGGCCCCCAGCGTGATCGGCGGCAGCGCGCAGGCGGAGTCACCGGAGTGGATGCCGGCCTCCTCGATGTGCTCCATGACGCCGCCGAGGTAGAGCTCGGAGCCGTCGTAGAGCGCGTCGACGTCCACCTCGACGGCGTCCTCGAGGAAGCGGTCGACCAGCACCGGGTGCTCGGGGCTGACGTCGGTGGCCTTGGCGATGTAGGCCTCGAGCGTGGCGTCGTCGTAGACGATCTCCATGCCGCGCCCGCCCAGCACGTAGGAGGGCCGGACCAGCACCGGGTAGCCGATGCCGGCGGCGATCCCCCGCGCCTCGGCGAACGTCGTGGCCGTGCCGTGCTTGGGGGCGAGCAGCCCGGTGTCGGCCAGCACGCGGGAGAACGCGCCGCGGTCCTCGGCGGCGTCGATCGACTCCGGCGAGGTGCCCAGCACCGGGACGCCGGCGTCCTTGAGCCGCTGGGCCAGCCCCAGCGGGGTCTGCCCTCCGAGGGTGCAGATGACCCCGGCGACCGGGCCGGCGGCGCGCTCGGCCTCGACCACCTCGAGGACGTCCTCGAAGGTCAGCGGCTCGAAGTACAGCCGGTCGGCGGTGTCGTAGTCGGTGGAGACCGTCTCCGGGTTGCAGTTGACCATCACCGCCTCGTAGCCGGCGTCCTGCAGCGCCTGGACGGCGTGCACGCAGGAGTAGTCGAACTCGATGCCCTGGCCGATCCGGTTGGGCCCGGAGCCCAGGATCAGCACGGCCGGCTTCTCCCGCGGCTCGACCTCGGTCTCCTCGTCGTAGGACGAGTAGTGGTAGGGCGTCCGGGCGGCGAACTCGGCGGCGCAGGTGTCGACGGTCTTGAACACCGGCCGGATGCCCAGCCGCCAGCGGAGGCTGCGGACGCCGTCCTCACCGGCCAGCTCGGGGCGCAGCGCGGCGACCTGCCGGTCGGACAGGCCGTGCCGCTTGGCCCGGCGGAGCAGCTCGGGGGTGAGCGCCGGGGCGTCGCGGACCTCGGTGCCGACCTCGCGCACCAGCGCGATCTGGTCGACGAACCACGGGTCGAAGCCGCTGGCCTCGGCGACCTGCTCGACGGTCGCCCCCGCCGCGAGCGCCTGCTCGGCGAGGTGCAGCCGCCCGTCGACGGGGGTGCGCAGCCGCTCGAGCAGCTCGGCAGCGTCCGCGTTCGCACGGTCGGGGCCGGTCCAGAAGCCGGCGACCTTGGTCTCCGTCGAGCGCATCGCCTTGCCCAGCGCCTCGGGGAAGTTGCGGCCCATCGCCATGACCTCGCCGACGCTCTTCATCGTCGTGGTCAGCCGCGGGTCGGCGCCGGGGAACTTCTCGAAGGCGAAGCGCGGGATCTTCACGACGACGTAGTCCAGCGCCGGCTCGAAGGAGGCCGGGGTGACGCCGGTGATGTCGTTGGTGATCTCGTCGAGGGTGTAGCCGATGGCCAGCTTCGCGGCGATCTTGGCGATCGGGAAGCCGGTCGCCTTGGAGGCCAGTGCGCTGGACCGGGAGACCCGGGGGTTCATCTCGATGACGACCAGGCGCCCGGTCTCCGGGTGGACGGCGAACTGGATGTTGCAGCCGCCGGTGTCCACGCCGACCTCGCGCAGCACCGCGATGCCGACGTCGCGCATCCGCTGGTACTCGCGGTCGGTGAGGGTCATCGCGGGGGCGACGGTCACCGAGTCGCCGGTGTGCACCCCCATCGCGTCGATGTTCTCGATCGAGCAGATGACGACCACGTTGTCGCTGCGGTCGCGCATCAGCTCCAGCTCGAACTCCTTCCAGCCGAGCACCGACTCCTCGATGAGGACGGTGTGCACCGGGGAGTCGGCCAGCCCGTGACCGGCCATGCGGCGCAGCATCGGCTCGTCGGTGGCGATCCCCGAGCCCAGCCCGCCCATGGTGAACGAGGGCCGGATGACGACCGGGTAGCCGACCTCGGCGGCGGTCGCCAGCGCCTCCTCGACCGTGGAGCACACCGTCGACCGGGGGGCGTCGGCGCCGATCGAGCGGACGATGTCCTTGAACGCCTGCCGGTCCTCGCCGCGGTTGATCGCGTCGACGTCGGCGCCGATGAGGCGGACGCCGTACCTCTCCAGGACACCGTTCTCGTACAGCCCGATGGCGATGTTGAGCGCCGTCTGCCCGCCGAGGGTGGCCAGCAGCGCGTCCGGGCGCTCCTTGGCGATGACCTTCTCGACGAACTCCGGGGTGAGCGGCTCGACGTAGGTGGCGTCGGCGACGTCCGGGTCGGTCATGATCGTGGCCGGGTTGCTGTTGACCAGGCTCACCCGCAGCCCCTCGGCCTTGAGCACCCGGCAGGCCTGGGTGCCGGAGTAGTCGAACTCCGCGGCCTGGCCGATGAGGATCGGCCCGGAGCCGATCACCATCACGTGGTGGATGTCGTCCCGCTTGGGCATCAGTGGGCCTCCCCCGTGCTGTGCGTGACCTGCGGCGGCGGGCCACCGGCCCGCGCCTCCCCGGTCCGGGCGCTGTCCATGAGGTCGACGAAGCGGCCGAACAGCGGCGCGGCGTCGTGCGGGCCGGCGGCGGCCTCGGGGTGGAACTGGACGCTGAACGCCGGGACGTCGAGGCAGCGCAGCCCCTCGACGACGTCGTCGTTGAGGCCCACGTGGCTGACCTCGACCCGGCCGTACGGGGTGTCGGTCGGCCGGTCCAGCGGTGCCTCGACCGCGAAGCCGTGGTTGTGGCTGGTCACCCGGACCGTGCCGCTGACCCGGTCGAGCACCGGCTGGTTGAGGCCGCGGTGGCCGAAGCGCAGCTTGTAGGTGCCCAGGCCCAGGGCCCGGCCCAGGATCTGGTTGCCGAAGCAGATGCCGAACAGCGGCCGGCGCGCGTCGAGCACCCCGCGCACGGCCTCGACCGCGTAGTCCGCGGCGGCCGGGTCGCCCGGTCCGTTGGAGAGGAAGACGCCGTCGGGGCCGGCGGCGAGCAGGTCCTCGGCGGTGGCGGTGGCCGGCAGCACGTGGGTCTCCACGCCGAGCTCGGCCAGGTGCCGCGGGGTGGCGGTCTTGATGCCCAGGTCCAGGGCGGCGATGGTGAACCGCCGCTCCCCCACGGCCGGGACGACGTAGGGGTCGTTGGCCGTCACCGCCGGCGCCAGGTCCGCGCCGGTCATGCTCTCCGAGGCCCGCACCCGGGTCAGCAGCTCCCCGGCCGAGAGGCCCTCGCTGCTGATCCCGGCGCGCATCGCGCCGCGCTCGCGCAGGTGGCGGGTCAGCGCTCGGGTGTCGACCCCGCTGATGCCGACGACGCCCTGGGCGACCAGCTCGTCGTCCAGGCTGCCGGTGGCCCGCCAGTTGGCCGGGCGACGGGCGGGGTCGCGGACGACGAAGCCGGCCACCCACATGCGGCGGCTCTCGTCGTCCTCGTCGTTGACCCCGGTGTTGCCGATGTGCGGCGCGGTCATGACGACGATCTGGCGGGCGTAGCTGGGGTCGGTCAGCGTCTCCTGGTAGCCGGTCATCCCGGTGGCGAACACCGCCTCGCCGAGCGTCGTCCCGACCGCGCCGTAGGCCTCGCCCCGGAACGTCCTGCCGTCCTCGAGGACGAGCAGTGCCTCACTCACTTCTGTGCCTTCCCGTCCAGAACGGTCGGCGTCCCCCGCAGGAACGTCGCGACCACCCGGCCGGGGAGCTCCCGGCCGGCATAGGGGCTGTTGCGGCTGCGGCTGGCCAGCGCGGCCGGGTCGACGGTGGCCCGGGCAGCGGGGTCGAGCAGCAGCAGGTTGGCCGGCTCGCCGGGGGCGAGCGGGCGGCCGTGCCCGTCCAGGCGCCCGATGGCGGCCGGGCGGGCGGACATCCGGTCGGCGACGCCGCGCCAGTCGAGCAGGCCGGTGCCGGCCCCGTCCCCCAGCACCATCGTGTCGATCACCACCGACAGCGCCTGCTCCAGCCCGAGCATCCCGGGCCGGGCCTGCGCCCACTCGCACTCCTTGTCCTCCACGGCGTGCGGGGCGTGGTCGGTGGCGACGGCGTCGATCGTGCCGTCGGCCAGCCCCGTCCTCAGCGCCTGCACGTCGGCGTCGGTCCGGAGCGGCGGGTTGACCTTGAACACCGGGTCGTAGCCCTCCGCGCAGGCGTCGGTGAGCAGCAGGTGGTGCGGGGTGACCTCGGCGGTGACCTGCACGCCGCGTGACTTGGCCCAGCGGAGGATCTCCACCGAGCCCGCCGTCGAGACGTGGCAGACGTGCAGGCGCGCACCGACGTGCTCGGCGAGCAGCACGTCGCGGGCGATGATCGCCTCCTCCGCGGCCGCCGGCCAGCCGGTGAGGCCCAGGCGGGCCGACCGGTCCCCCTCGTGCATCTGCGCGCCGACGGTCAGCCGCGGCTCCTCGGCATGCTGGGCGACGACGCCGTCCAGCGCCTTGACGTACTCCAGCGCCCGGCGCATGAGCGCGGGGTCGGCCACGCAGTGCCCGTCGTCGGAGAACACCCGGACCCGCGCGGCGGAGTCGGCCATGGCGCCGAGCTCGGCCAGCCGCTCGCCGGCCAGCCCGACGGTCACCGCCCCCACCGGGACGACGTCGACCAGCCCGGCCTCCTGGCCGAGGCGCCACACCTGCTCCACGACGCCGGCGGTGTCGGCGACCGGGTCGGTGTTGGCCATGGCGTGCACCGCGGTGTAGCCGCCCAGCGCCGCGGCCCGGCTGCCGGTCTCGACGGTCTCGGCGTCCTCCCGGCCGGGCTCGCGCAGGTGGGTGTGCAGGTCGACCAGGCCGGGCAGCGCGACGAGCCCGGCGGCGTCGACGACGTCGGCGCCGGGGACCGACAGCGACTCGCCGATCGCGGCGATCCGGCCGTCCTCCACCAGGATGTCCGCGGCGTCCTCGCCGTAGGGCCGGGCCCCTCGGATGAGCAGGGTCATGAGGGGGCGCCTCCCAGCAGCAGGTAGAGCACGGCCATGCGCACGGAGACCCCGTTGCCGACCTGCTCGACGATCGTGGAGCGGACGGAGTCGGCCACCTCGGCGGCGATCTCCATCCCGCGGTTCATCGGGCCCGGGTGCATGACGATCGCCTCGTCGCCGAGCACCGCCATCCGCCGGGCGTCGAGGCCGTAGCGGCGGCTGTACTCCCGGGCGCTGGGGAAGAACGAGGCGTTCATCCGCTCGGCCTGGACCCGCAGCATCATCACCACGTCGGCCTTGGGCAGGACCGCGTCGAGGTCGTAGGAGACCTCCGCCGGCCAGCTCCCCACGCCCACCGGCAACAGGGTGGGCGGGGCGACGAGGGTGACCTCGGCGCCGAGCGTGTGCAGCAGCCACACGTTGGAGCGGGCCACCCGGCTGTGCAGGACGTCGCCGACGATGGCCACCCGCACGCCGTCGAGCCGGCCGAGCCGGTGCCGGATCGTGTAGGCGTCGAGCAGGGCCTGCGTGGGGTGCTCGTGGGTGCCGTCCCCGGCGTTGACGACGCTGCCCCGGACCCAGTGCGCCAGCCGGTGCGGCGCACCGGAGGCGCTGTGCCGGACGACGACCGCGTCGGAGCCCATCGCCTCCAGCGTCAGCGCGGTGTCCTTGAGGCTCTCCCCCTTGGAGACGCTGCTGCCCTTGGCCGAGAAGTTGATCACGTCGGCCGAGAGCCGCTTGGCGGCCAGCTCGAAGGAGATGCGCGTCCGGGTGGAGTCCTCGTAGAAGAGGTTGACCACCGTGCGCCCGCGCAGCGTGGGCAGCTTCTTGACCTCGCGCCCGGTCAGCGCCTGCTCGATCTGGGCGGCGGTGTCCAGGACCAGGGTCGCGTCGGCGCGGTCGAGGTCGGCGGCCTCCAGCAGGTGCCGCTTCACGCTCTGCTCCCCTGGTCGGCTCCGCGGTCGCTCCGCTCCTCGCTCGCAGAGCTCGCTGCGATGCTCACTCCCCGTCGCCCTCCCGGCTCCTCCGTGATGAGCACCTCGTCGGCGCCGTCCACCTCGGTGAGGTGGACGCGCACCTGCTGGGTGCGGGAGGTGGGCACGTTCTTGCCCACGTAGTCGGCGCGGATCGGCAACTCCCGGTGGCCGCGGTCGACCAGGACGGCGAGCCGCACCGCCCGCGGCCGGCCCAGGTCGCGCAGCGCGTCGAGCGCGGCCCGCACCGAGCGGCCGGAGTAGAGGACGTCGTCGACGAGGACGACCAGCCGGTCGTCGATGCCGGCCTCGGGCAGCGTCGTCGGCTCGAGCGCACGGACGCCGCGCCGTCGCAGGTCGTCGCGGTAGAGGGTGATGTCCACGGTGCCGACGTCGACCGCCGTCCCGGTGAACGCCTCGATGCGGGCGGCCAGCCGGCGGGCCAGCGGGGCGCCGCGGGTGGGGATGCCGATGAGGACGACGTCGGAGAGGCCGCCGTCCGCGGCGTCGGGGCTGGCCGAGGCGGCACGCTCGATGACCTGGTGGGCCATCCGGTCGAGGACGCGGGCCACGTCGGCGGCGGAGAGCAGTGCCGTGGCGGGTGCGCCGGCGGACGCCGGTGCCGCGCCGGGGGCAGGCTCGGGTGAACTGGCCATGAGGCCTCCTTCCCCGCCTCACGGGACGGGTCGTTAAAGGAGTGGTCGGACCGCGCCCGACGGTACTGCACGACCGGATGTGACCCGCATCGCGGCCGGGTGGGCCACGATGTGGGGCCGATCCACCCGGAGGAGTGTTCTGGTGTCGCCGATCCCGCTCGACCAGTACGCTCCGTGACGACAACTCGCCCACGACGACGCACAGTGAGCAGGAAGCGATGAGCACCGACTACTCACGGGCCCTCGGTGCCCGGCTCCGCGCCATCCGCAACCAGCAGGGGCTCTCGCTCCAGGGAGTCGAGGACAAGTCGCACGGCCGCTGGAAGGCCGTCGTCGTCGGCTCCTACGAGCGCGGCGACCGCGCGGTGACCGTGCAACGCCTGTCCGAGCTGGCCGTGTTCTACGGCGTGCCGGTCTCCGAGCTGCTGCCCGACCCGCGGCCGAGCTCGGCGGTCACCTCGACGACGAAGATCGTGCTCAACCTCGAGTCACTGGGCTCACTGCCCGCCGACGAGGCCGGCCCCCTGGCCCGGTACGCCTCGACCATCCAGGCCCAGCGGCACGACTACAACGGCAAGGTCCTGTCCATCCGTGCGGAGGACCTCAAGTCGCTGGCGATCATCTACGACATGAGCCCGGACGAGCTGACCAGCCGGCTCATCGAGTGGGGGGTCCTCTCCCCCGGCATGGAGAGCGTCGTCGGCTTCGGCGGCGACGAGGACGAGGACGAGGTCAACCCGAACTGGGAGCGCCGCCGCACCCCGCGCTGAGAGCCGCCCCGTCCCCGGGACGGGCCCGGACGCGCGAGAGGCCCCCGACCGACGGGTCGGGGGCCTCTCGCGCGTCCGGACACCCTCGGCGGGGAGCGGCCCTCCGCATTGGGGAGTGAGAACTGTCAGCAGGGCGCCCTAGCGTCGGGGTGTCGCGCCGAACTGCGAGGAGCCCGCCATGTCCCTGCCCGACCCGGTCCTCACCAGCCTGGACCGGGACCTCCTGCTCGCCGCCCGCCGGCGGGCCGCCCTGCGCCGCGCCCAGCGTCAGCGGTCCGCCGCCCGGCTCGCCGCGATGCTGGTCGCCGCCGGCCCAGGCACCGACCTGCGGGGCTGAGTCTGCCGTGGCGGCACGCCGGAGTGCGCGCACGCTGCCGACGGTGTGCCGACGGGCTCAGCTGGTGGGCACCTCACTGTCGAGGATGGCGCCCAGCACGCCGTTGACGTAGGCCGGCGAGTCGTCGGTCGACAGCGCCCGGGCGAGCTCCACGGCCTCGTCGATCACCACGGGGTCGGGCACGTCGGCCACCCAGAGCAACTCGAAGACGCCCATCCGCAGGATCGCCCGGTCGACGTCGGGCAGCCGGTCGATCGACCAGCCGCGGGCGTGCCGGTCGATCAGCTCGTCGATGCGGGACGCGTGCTCCACGACGCCCTCGACCAGCCGGACGGTGTGCTCGTTGACCGGCGGATGACCGGCGGCCACCTCCTCCGCCAGCTGGTCCAGCGCGCTGCGGCCGCGCAGGTCGGCCGCGTACAGCACGTCGACCGCGCGCTTGCGCGCCTTGGTCCGGGCAGCCATCTGGCGGTGCGTCAGTTGGCGCGGCCGAGGTACCGGCCGTCGCGGGTGTCGACCTTGAGCCTGTCGCCGGTGTTGACGAACAGCGGCACCTGGATCTGCGCCCCGGTCTCCAGGGTGGCGGGCTTGGTGCCACCGGTGGAGCGGTCGCCCTGCAGGCCCGGGTCGGTGTGCTGCACGACCAGCTCCAGGGTCACCGGGAGCTCCACGTAGAGCGGGGTGCCCTCGTGGACGGCGACGACGACCTCGGTGTTCTCCAGCAGGTAGTCCGCCCCGCCGCCGACCGTCTCGGCCGGCACGTGGATCTGGTCGTAGGTCTCGCCGTCCATGAAGACGTAGTCGGTGCCGTCCTTGTACAGGTACGTCATGTTCCGCTTGTCCACGGTCGCGGTGTCGACCTTGGTGCCGGCGTTGAAGGTCTTGTCGACGACCTTGCCCGAGAGCACGTTCTTCAGTGTGGTGCGGACGAACGCGCCGCCCTTGCCCGGCTTGACGTGCTGGAACTCGGTGACGGTCCAGAGCTGGCCGTCGAGGTTGAGGACCATGCCGTTCTTGAGGTCGTTGGTGGTAGCCATCTAGAGAACCAGCAGTTCCTTGCTCGTGAGGGTCAACAACTCCGGCTCGTCGTCCGTGACGACCAGCGTGTCCTCGATCCGGACACCGCCGTGGCCGGGCAGGTAGACGCCGGGCTCCACGGTGACGGCCATGCCGGCGGCCAGCGTACCCGCGCCGAGCTGGCCGATGCCCGGCGCCTCGTGGATCTCCAGCCCGACGCCGTGGCCCAGGCCGTGGGGGAAGTGCTCGCCGTGGCCGGCCGCGGCGATGACGTCGCGGGCCGCCGCGTCGACCGCGACCACGTCGGCGCCGACGGCCAGCGCGGCCCGGCCGGCCGCCTGGGCGGCGGCCACCAGCTCGTACACCTCGCGCTGCCAGTCGGCCGCGTGCCCGAGGACGAGGGTCCGGGTCATGTCGGAGTGGTACCCGTCGACGGTCGCGCCGAAGTCCAGCTTGAGGAAGTCGCCGGACCGCAGCTCGGTGCTGTCGGGGCGGTGGTGCGGGATCGCGGAGTTCGCGCCGGCGGCCACGATCGTCTCGAAGGACGGCGCCTCGGCGCCCATCGCGAGCATCCGGGCGTCCAGCTCCCGGCCGACCTGCAGCTCGGTGCGGCCCGGGCGCAGCGCCCCCTCCGCGGCCAGCTCGGCCAGCGCGGAGTCGGCCACGGCGCACGCCCGCCGCAGTGCGTCGATCTCGTCGTCGTCCTTGACCGCCCGCTGCCCCTCGACGGCCCGGCGGATGGAGGCCAGCTCCGGCACGGTGCCCCCGGCGGCGGTGGCGGCGAGCACGGCCTCGAGCGCGTGCAGCCCGTCGACGGTCAGGTGGTGGCTCTCGTAGCCCAGCCGGCCGGTGCCACGCCGCACCGCCTCGCGGGCCAGCGCGGCGACCGTGTTGCGGTCCACGTGCAGCTCGACGTCGGGCACCTGGACACGGGCCTGGGTGGTGTAGCGGCCGTCGGTGCCGAAGACGTCGCCGCCGTCGGTGCGCAGGAGCAGCGCGCCGTTGGAGCCGGTGAAGCCGGTCAGGTAGCGGACGTTGAGCAACTCGGTCACCAGGACCGCGTCGAGCCCCCGCTCGGCGGCCGTGGCCCGCAGCGCCTCGCGCCGCGCGGCGTGGTTCACCGTGCCCCCCGTCCGGCTCCCCGCCTCACCGGATCCCCCGGGCCACGAGCCACTGCAGCGCCAGCACGTACCCCTGCACGCCGAGGCCGGCGATGACGCCGTCGGCCACCCGCGAGACGTAGGAGAGGTGCCGGAACTCCTCCCGCTTGTGGATGTTGGTGATGTGCACCTCGACCAGCGGGCCGTTCAGGGCGGCCAGCGCGTCGTGCAGGACGACGGAGGTGTGCGACCAACCGCCCGGGTTGATCACCACGGCGTCCCCGGCGTCGGAGGCGGCGTGCACCCAGCCGAGCAGCTCGCCCTCGGAGTCGGTCTGGCGCACCCGCACCTCGACGCCGAGGTCCCGCCCGGTGCCCTCGAGCAGCTCCACCAGCTCGGCGTAGGTCGTCGTCCCGTACTTGTCCGGCTCGCGCAGGCCGAGCCGGCCGAGGTTGGCGCCGTTGAGCACCTGGATCGTCACGCTTCCTCCGCCACTGCGGCCCACGCCGCGTCGAGCCAGGCCTGGTCCGGGTCGGCCAGGATCCGCGGGTTGCCCAGCCCGTCGAGGACGACGAACCGCAGGGACGCCCCGCGGGCCTTCTTGTCCACCCGCATGACCGACTGCAGCCGCGCCCAGTCGCCGGCGTAGGTGGTGGGCAGCCCCATCGCGGCGACCAGCTCCCGGTGCCGGGCGACCTCGGCCCGGGTCAGCAGCCCCGCCTGGCCGGCCAGCTCGGCGGCGAACACCAGGCCGACGGCGACCGCCTCGCCGTGCCGCCAGGCGAAGTCCTCGACCCGCTCGATGGCGTGGCCGAGGGTATGGCCGTAGTTGAGGAACTCGCGGCGGCCGGTGTCGAAGAGGTCCTCCCCCACCGCGTCGGCCTTGACCTGCACCGCGCGCTCGATGAGCTCGGCGGTGTCCCGGCGGCCGGTGGGGTCCTCCTCCAGCAGGTCCAGGATGGTGCCGTCGGCGATGAAGCCGCACTTGACCACCTCGGCCAGCCCCGCGCGGAACTCGGCCTCCGGCAGCCCGGCGAGGACGTCGGTGTCGGCCAGCACCCCGGCCGGCGGGTGGAACGCCCCGACGAGGTTCTTCCCGGCCGCGGTGTTGATGCCGGTCTTCCCCCCGACGGCGGCGTCCACCATGCCCAGCAGGCTCGTCGGCAGGTGCACCACCCGGACGCCGCGGACCCAGGTGGCGGCCAGGAAGCCGGCCAGGTCGGTGACCGCTCCCCCGCCGACCCCCACGACGGCGTCGGACCGGGTCAGGCCCAGGCGGCCGAACTCCTCCCAGGCGCGCGCGGCGACCTCGGCGGTCTTCGCGGCCTCGCCGTCGGGGACCACGATCGCCTCCGCGGCGACGCCCGCGGTCTGCAGCGTCTCCACCGCCGCGCCGGCGAGCGCGGCCAGTGGCGGCGCGTGGACGACGACGGCCCGGGCGGTGCCGGCCAGCAGCAGTCCCAGCTCGGCCTGGGCCCCGGGCCCGATGACGACGTCGTAGGGCGTGCCGCCCGCGACCGTCACCCGCCGCCACGTGATCGGTGCCCTGCCGGCGGCTGCTCCGCCCGCGCTCACGACGTCGTCCGGGAGCGCAGCGCGGCCGCGACGTCGGCGATCACGTCACCGGGCTCGCGCCCGCCGGTGGGGACGGTGAGCGTGGCCACCTCCTGGTAGAGCGGAGCCCGGGCCAGCAGCAGGTTGCGCAGCGTGGCCCGCGGGTTCATGCCCAGCACCGGGCGGGTCCGGCCGAGTCCGACCCGCTCCGCGGCGGAGGCCAGGTCGACGTCGAGCCAGACCACCGTGCCGCCGGACCGGCCGTAGCCGACCAGCAGCTCCCGGGTCGGGGCGCTGAGCACCGCACCCCCGCCGAGGGCCAGCACCCCCGCGTGCGCGGCGAGCGCCCGGGCCACCGCCTGCTCCTCCAGCGCGCGGAAGAACGGCTCTCCGCGCTCGACGAACAGATCGGCCACGGTCTGCCCGGTGACGTCCTCGATGTCGGCGTCGGTGTCGCGGAACGGGACGCCGAGCATCCCGGCGACCGCCGTGCCGACCGTCGTCTTGCCCGACGACGGCGGCCCCACGAGGACCAGGACGGGGACGCTCATCGGACGGCGAGGGCGTCGAGGTAGGCCCGGGCGTTGCGCCGGGTCTCGGCCACCGAGTCGCCACCGAACTTCTCCAGGGCGGCGTCGGCCAGGACGAGGGCGACCATCGCCTCCATGACGACGGCGCCGCGCGGCACCGCGCAGGCGTCGCTGCGCTGGTTGATGGCGACCGCCGGCTCCCCGGTGGCGACGTCGACGGTGGACAGCGCCCGCGGCACCGTCGAGATCGGCTTCATCGCCGCGCGGACCCGCAGCACCTCGCCGTTGGTCATGCCGCCCTCGATGCCGCCGGCGCGATCGGTGGTCCGCTGGACCCGGCCGTCGGCGAGCACGATCTCGTCGTGGGCGACCGACCCGCGGCGCCGCGCGGTCTCCAGCCCGTCACCGACCTCCACCGCCTTGACCGACTGCACGCCCATGAGCGCGGCGGCCAGCCGGGAGTCCAGCCGGCGGTCCCAGTGCACGTGGCTGCCCAGGCCCGGCGGCAGGCCGTGGACGACGACCTCGATCACCCCGCCGAGGGTGTCCCCGTTCTTCCGGGCGTCGTCGACCTCGGCGACCATGAGCGCGCTGGTCTCCGGGTCGGCGCAGCGCACCGGGTCCTCGTCGATCCGCGGGTTGTCCTGCGGGCCGGGCACGATGCCGTCGGGCGCGACGACCGGCCCGATGCCGACCACGTGGCTGACGACCTCGGCGCCCAGCGTCTGGCGCAGGAACGCCCGCGCGACCGCACCGAGGGCGACGCGGGCGGCGGTCTCCCGCGCGCTGGCCCGCTCGAGCACCGGGCGGGCGTCGTCGAAGCCGTACTTCTGCATGCCGGCGAGGTCGGCGTGGCCGGGACGCGGCCGGGTGAGCGGCGCGTTGCGCGCCTGCCCCGCGAGCACCTCGGGGTCCACCGGGTCGGCCGACATCACCGTCTCCCACTTGGGCCACTCGGTGTTGCCGATCTGGACGGCGATCGGCCCGCCCTGGGTGACGCCGTGGCGGACCCCGCCGGTCAGCGTGACGACGTCCTGCTCGAAGGACATCCGCGCGCCGCGGCCGTGACCGAGCCGCCGACGGGCCAGGTCGACGTCGAGGTCGGAGGTCTGGACCCGCACGCCGGCGGGCAGGCCCTCGAGGATGGCGGTGAGCTGCTGGCCGTGCGACTCACCGGCGGTCAGCCAGCGCAACATGCCCCGGATTGTGCCAGCCGGGTTCCCCGGCCCCGCCTAGGCCAGCGGCAGCGGGGCCTCCAGCGCCAGGGCGAGCACCGCACCGACCAGCAGCGGCGGCCCGAACGGCAGGGCGGTGCGCCAACCCGCCCGTCGCGTGGCCACCAGCGCCAGTGACACCGCCGCACCGGTGAGCAGGCCGAGGAACACCCCGGCCAGCAGGGCACCCCAGCCCACCCAGCCGAGCACCAGACCCAGCAGGCCGAGCAGCTTCACGTCGCCGAAGCCCAGCCCCTGCGGCGAGGCGAGCGCCCCCAGCGTCGCCAGGCCGAACGCGACCGCGGCCGCCAGCACCGCCCGCAGCAGCGCCGGCCACGTGCCGAGGACGGCGGCGTCGGCCAGCAGGGCGGCGGTGACCGCCGCGCCGGCCGGGAAGGTGACCCGGTCGGGCAGCCGGTGGACGGCGAGGTCGACGCCGGCCAGGACGATCCCGGCCGCGGCGGCCCACGCCAGGCCGACGGTGGCCGGGCGCACCCCGGACAGGGCCAGCACCCCGGCGAACGCCGCACCGACCAGCAGGCAGGTCACCCCGGTGCGCACCGGGCCGGCCGCGGCAGCGTCGTCCCGGGAGGCGAGGCGGACCGTCAGCCGCGCCAGCCACGGCCCGAGCACCAGCGCCGGGACGACGGCCAGCGCTCCGACGGCGAGCGCAGGGAGCTCCGTGGCCGGCACGGGGGTCAGCGGGCGTCGAGCGCCGCGCGCATCGCCTCGATCGGCGCGGGGTGCCCGGTCATCAGCTCGACCTGCGCGGTGGCCTGCCAGAAGAGCACCTCGAGACCGCCCACCACGGTGCCCCCGGCCGCCAGGACGCGGGTCGCCAGCGGCGTCGGCCAGGGGTCGTAGAGGACGTCGAGGACGGTCTGCCCGGCCCGCCAGGGCAGCTCCGACACGACCGGCTGCCCGCCGACGGGCACGGTGCTCACCACGACGTCGGCGTCCACGACGGCGCCCTCCAGGGAGCGCACCGTCGTCGGCACGCCCAGGGTGTCCAGGACCCGCAGCACGTCGAACGCGCGCGCGGGCTCCCGGACGACGAGGTCCACGTGCTCGGCGCCCAGCGAGGCCAGCGCGACCGCGGCGGCGGCCGCGGTGCCCCCGGCCCCGACGATCGCCGCCGGGCCCACCTGCTCGACCCCGGCGAGCTGCAGGGCCATGCCGATGCCGGTGACGTCGGTGTTCTCCGCCCGCCAGCCCTGCTCGCACCGGATGAGGGTGTTGGCCGCGTGCAGCAGCCGCGGCAGCGGGTCGACGACGTCGGCGGCGTCCACCGCGGCCTGCTTGCAGGGCATGGTGACCGAGAAGCCCCGCCACTCCTCGCCGAGCCCGGCCAGGAGGACCGGGAGGTCCTCCGCCCCGATGTCCAGGGCGTCGTAGGTCCAGTCGGTCAGCCCCAGCGCGGCGTAGGCCGCCCGGTGCAGCAGCGGGGACAGCGAGTGGCCCACGGGACGGCCGAGGACCGCCGCGCGCCGGGGAGGGGTCGGGGGCGCCGCCGTCCCCCCGTCAGCCACCGCAGCCGAGGCCGGCGCTGGCGCAGCGCTCGCGGGCCGCCTGGAACTCGGCGTAGTCGGCGGTGAAGAAGTGCCGACCGTCCTGGGACTCCAGCACGTAGTACAGGAGGTCCCCGGTGGTGGGTGCCAGGGCAGCCTCGAGGCTGGCCTCACCCGGGGAGCTGATCGGCGTCGGCGGGAGGCCGGGCCGGGTCCGGGTGTTGTAGGGGCTGTCGGTCTGCAGGTCGTCGACGGTCAGCTCGTTGCCGTTCTTCTGCAGGCCGTAGGCCAGCGTGGCGTCGATGCCGAGCGCGATGCCCTGGTCGAGCCGGTTGTAGACGACCTGGGCGACGTTCGCCCGCTCCTCGTCGAGCCGGGTCTCCGACTGCACCATCGAGGCGACGGTGACGATGTCGTGCACCGACCGGCCGGCGGCCGCGGCCCGCTGCTCGAGCTGCATGCCGTTCGCCGTCTCGGTGAACTCGCCGACCATCGCGCGCAGCATGTCCACCGGCTCGTCGTCGGGGGTGAAGTCGTAGGTGGCCGGGAAGAGGTAGCCCTCCAGCGACCCGTTCGCGTAGGCCGGCAGGCCCAGGGCGGCGGGGTCGGCGGCGGCCGCCTGCAACTCCTCGACCGGGGTCTGCGTGGCCTCGGCGAGCCGCTGCAGGACCGCCTGGACGGTGAAGCCCTCGGGGATGGTCACCCGCGAAAAGAGCCGGGTGGCCGGGTCGAGCAGCAGGTCGAGGGCGGCCGCGCCGCTCATCTGCGACCGCATGGCGTAGACGCCGGGCTGGATGCCGGTCGCCGCGGGCTCGGACTCGGCGGCCTCGACGAAGGGGCCGACGGAGGCGATGACGCCGTCGTCGACGAGGGTCCGGGCGATGTCGCTGAGGGTGTCCCCCACCGCGATCCGCACCTCGACGCTGCCGGTGCCCTGACCGGCGAAGTCCTCGCTGGGCGGGTTGACCAGGTTGATCAGCGCCTTGCCGCCGAAGACGATGCCCGCGACCAGGCCGCCCAGCACGACCAGCGACAGGATCGCGGCCAGCGGGCTGCGCCGCCGTCCGCGGCCCGAGCGCCGTCCGCGGCGGTCGCCGGGGTCCTCGTCGTCGTCCCGGCGGTGCCGGGAGCGGCGCGGCTCCTCGGCCGCGGAGGCGCCGATGACGTCCAGGCCTCCGGTGGAGTCGTCGTCGTCCCAGCCGTGCAGGTCCAGGCGGGTGGCGTCGGTGTCGTCGTCGTACGGGTCGCCGGGCACCGCCGGCTGGACGCCGAGGGGTTGGGCGACGGTCTGGTCGTCGTCGGGGTGCACGTCGGTGCGCCGCCGCATGCGCGACCAGGTGCCCGCCGGCCGCGGCGGGAGGTCCGGCAGCGGAGCCGACGGGTGGCCGGCCCCGGCCTCCTCCTCGCGCGGCACGCTCCGGCCGGGCGGGCGGGGCATGCCCCTGCCGTCACCGGGCGGGGGCAGCGGCCCGGTGCTCCGGTCCTCCGGCAGGCCGGCGCGCGCTCCCGGGGCGCGCACGGCGGACGTCATGGCGTGCCGGCGTGCCGCGTCGCTCCGGGAGGGCACGCCCGTCGTCGGCCGGGCCGGCTCCCCGGCCGGTCCGGAGCGCGGCATCGAGGCCATCCACGCCGTGGCGGGGACCCCGCTCGGGAAGTCCGGGGACGCGTGCCGACCCCGCCGCGGGGGCGGGGTCGGGTCGTTCACGAGCGCTCCCGCTGGGCGTCCAGATAGGCCTGGAGGATGACCACGGCGGCGGCCTGGTCGATCACGGGGCGCTGCTTCCGGCTGTCGAGACCGTTCGCCCGGAGGGAACTGGCTGCGGTCACGGTGGAGAGCCTTTCGTCGACGAGGTGCACGGGCACGGTGCCGATCCGCCCGGCGAGTGCCCGAGAGTAAGCACGCGCCTCCCGCGCCGACGCGCCCGACGCACCCGAGAGGTGCCTCGGCTCTCCCACGATCACCTCTGTCACCTCGTGTTCCACCACGAGGTCGGCGATGCGGTCCAGGTCGGACTCGTCGCGCCGGCGCTGGACGGTCTCCAGCGGGCTGGCCAGGGTGCCGGTCGGGTCGGAGATCGCCACGCCCACCCGCACCGTGCCGACGTCGATGCCCAGCCGCCGGCCCTGCTTCGGGCGCCGCGGCGGGATCGGCAGGCCGCCCGGCAGCCCACCGGACAGGTCGATCTGCGCCGTCTCGTGCCGCACCGGCGGGAAGCCGGCGGACAGGTCGATCGCCTCGGTGCTGTGCTGCCCGGGCTGCTGGGGCGGGGCGGGCCGCGGTCGTGCCGGGGGCACGGCCGGCCGGTTCACCGGCCGCCGGCCCACCGGACCGGTCTCGTCGGGGCGCTGGTCGGGCACCTCGCTCACCTCCCTGCGGCGGTCGCGACCGCCTGTTCGCCGGCCTGCAGGGCCGCTGGGATGCCCGCGGGGTCGGTACCGCCCCCCTGGGCCACGTCCGCCTTGCCGCCGCCCCGGCCGCCGACCGGGGGCGCCGCCGCGCGGAGCACGTCGTTGGCCGACAGCCCGCGCGCCTGGGCAGCCGGGTTGAGGGCCGCCACGAGAGCCACCTTGCCCGCCGACTCCGAGGCGAGCAAGACCACCGCCGGACGGTCGGCGGGCAGCCGGCCGCGGACGTCGAGGGCCAGCGTGCGCAGGTCCCCGCCGGCCAGGCCGCCGGGCGAGCCGGTGACCACGGCGACCCCGCCGACGTCCCGCGCGCCGGCGGCGAGCTCGCCCGCCGCGGCGAGGGTCTGCTGGGCGCGCAGCTCGGCGAGCTCCTTGTCGACGTCGCGCAGCCGGGCCAGCATGCCGCTGACCCGCTCGACCAGGGTGTCGGTCGGGGTCTTGAGCACCTCACCGAGCTGCCGGACCAGGTCCCGCTCGCGGGCGAGGTAGCGGAAGCCCTCCAGCCCGACGGCGGCCTCCACCCGGCGCGACCCCGACCCGACCGAGGACTCGCCGGTCAGCGCGAGCGTCCCGATCTGGGCGCTGCCCTGCACGTGGGTGCCACCGCACAGCTCGCGCGACCACGGGCCGCCGATCTCCACGACGCGGACCTGCTCGGAGTAGGTCTCCCCGAACAGGGCCAGCGCCCCGATCGCCTGCGCCTCGGGCAGCGTCATGTAGCTGGCGGTGACCGTGTGGTCGGCGCGGACGGCGGCGTTGGCGACGTCCTCGATGTCGTGCCGCTGCTGCTGGGTGAGCGCGCCCTGCCAGGCGAAGTCCAGCCGCAGGTACCCCGGGCGGTTGTAGGAGCCCGACTGCAACGCCTGCGGGCCGAGCACCTGGCGCAGGGCGGCGTGGACCACGTGGGTGCCCGAGTGCGCCTGGCAGGCCGACAGCCGCCACTCACGGTCGACCTCGGCGACCAGCTCGGCGCCCTCGCGCAGCTCCCCCTCCAGCACGCGGACCTGGTGGGCGACCAGGCCCTTGACCGGCCGCTGCACGTCGAGCACCTCGGCGCGGCCGCCGTCCCAGGTCAGGACGCCGGCGTCGGCGACCTGGCCACCGGACTCGGCGTAGAACGGCGTGCGGTCGAGCACCACGCGGGTGATCTCGCCGGGACCGGCCGGGACGACCTCGGCGCCCTCCTCCGCGGCGAGGTCGGAGACGAGGCCGAGCACGCGCGACTCGGTCCGCAGGGTGTCGTAGGCCCGCCAGTCGGTGGGGCCGTGGTCGGCGAGCAGCCGGCGGTAGGCCAGGACGTCGACCGACCCGGTCTTCTTGGCGCGGGCGTCGGCGCGGGCGCGCTCGCGCTGCTGCTGCATGAGCGCCCGGAAGCCGTCCTCGTCGACGGTGACCCCCTGCTCGGCGGCCATCTCGAGGGTGACGTCGATCGGGAAGCCGTAGGTGTCGTGCAGCGAGAACGCCTGCTCCCCCGACAGGGTCGGCGTCCCGGCCTCCTTGGCGCGGGCGACGGCGGTGTCGAACAGCGTCGTCCCGGCGGTGAGGGTGCGCCGGAAGGCCTCCTCCTCGGCGTAGGCGACGCTGGAGATGCGCGCGAAGTCCGTCTCCAGCTCGGGGTAGCTGGCCTTCATCGCGTCCCGTGAGACCGGCAGCAGCTCGGGGAGGGTGGCCTCGTCGACGCCGAGCAGCCGCATCGAGCGGACGGCGCGGCGCAGCAGCCGGCGCAGGATGTAACCGCGGCCCTCGTTGCCCGGCGTCACGCCGTCCCCGATGAGCATGAGGCCGCTGCGGACGTGGTCGGCGACCACGCGCAGCCGGACGTCGTCCTCGTGCTCCCGGCCGTAGGTCACGCCGGCCAGCTCGGCGGCGCGGCGCAGCACCGGCGCGACCTCGTCGATCTCGTAGAGGTTGTTCACCCCCTGGAGCAGGTAGGCGACCCGCTCCAGGCCCATGCCGGTGTCGATGTTCTTCTTCGGCAGGTCGCCGACGATGCGGAACTCCTCCTTGCTCCGCACGTCGTCGAGCTCGTACTGCATGAAGACGAGGTTCCAGATCTCGAGGAACCGGTCCTCGTCGACCACCGGTCCGCCGTCCTGCCCGTGCTCGGGGCCGCGGTCGTAGTAGATCTCGCTGCACGGGCCGCCCGGGCCGGGTTGGCCGGTGTGCCAGTAGTTGTCCTTCAGCCCGCGGCGCTGGATGCGCTCGTCCGGGAGTCCGGCGATGCGCTTCCACGCGGCCGCCGCCTCGTCGTCGTCCAGGTAGACGGTGACCCAGATCCGGTCGGGGTCGAAGCCGAGCCCGCCCTCGGCGACCGATCCGGTGATCAGGTCCCAGGCGTGCTGGATGGCCCCCTCCTTGAAGTAGTCGCCGAAGGAGAAGTTGCCGTTCATCTGGAAGAACGTGCCGTGGCGGGTGGTCTTGCCCACCTCCTCGATGTCGAGGGTGCGCACGCACTTCTGCACGCTGGTGGCCCGCGGGTACGGCGCCGGCTCGCGGCCGGTCAGGTACGGGATGAACGGGACCATCCCGGCCACGGTGAACAGCAGGGAGGGGTCCGGCGAGACCAGCGAGGCGCTGGGGACGACGGTGTGGCCGCGCGCGGCGAAGTGCTCCAGGAAGCGGCGGCGGATCTCGGCGGTCTGCATGTCCTACTCGGTCGGAGAGGGCGGGACGGTCGGCCCCGCGGGCGGGAAGGGGGTCAGCGGTCGGCGGCGTGCGCGCCCCGGCGCACGGGGAGCTGGGCCGGGCCGCCGTCGGGCAGCGGGGCGTCCAGGCCGGTGCCGGCGCGCAGCTCCTGCTCCCGCGCGGCCGCGGCGGCCCGGACGTCGGCCCCGAACTCGCCGATCGCGTCGGCGAGGTCGCGCAGGCCCTCCACGAGGGCACCGGCGATCCCCTGGGGCGTCATCTTCTCCGCCGCGCGGGAGAGCTTGCGGACGAGGAGGGCGCCGATGGTGACGCCCATCGCGAGCCAGAACAGCCGGCGCATCAGGCGGCCCGCCGGGCGGCGCGGCGGGCGCGCCGCGCGTCCTTGTCGCGCTGGGCGGCCTCGGCGATCGCCTGGCCCTCCCGCTTCTTCCTCGCCGCGCTGCGGACGCCGTAGCTGAACGCGGCCACCTTGATCAGCGGGCTGCCCAGCGTGGCCGCGACGACGCTGGTGAGCGCGGCGACGTTGCTGGAGACGTTGGCGGCGTTGCCGGTGATGTCGTCGACCCGCTCCAGGTTGCTGTTGACGTGCGCGACCGTCGTCGACGCCTGGCTGAGGATCGGGGCGCTCTGCTCACGCGTCTGGCGGATGGTGAGGGTCGCCTCGTCCAGCGTGCGCCCCAGCTTGAGGATCGGGACGGCGAGCAGCACCACCAGCAGCACCAGGGCCAGCGCTGCGATCAATCCGGCCCACTCTCCTGCGGTCACGCGCGGGTCTCCTGTTCCTCGGCTGTCAGGTCCGGAACCGGGCTGCGCCCGGGGCTCCCGGAGGGCGTCGGGCCCGGCGTGGTCACAGTAGTCGCGGCCGCGGGCCGCCGTGCCCGCACCGCCGGAGCCCCGCGGCCGCGCCGCGACGGTGCCGTCGGTCCGAGCGCGCGCCCGCCGCCGGCGTCCAGCGGCCGCGCCGGACGATGCCGTCGGTCAGACCCCGCGCTGCGGGCTGCCCGTGCTGCGGTGCTCCCGGGGCTGTCGTCTGACGATCGCCCGCAGCTTCCCCAGACGCGCCGCGATCGGGCCCTCGGCGCCGCGACTGGTGGGCCGGTAGTAGTCGCGGCCGACCAGCGCGTCCGGCGGGTACTGCTGCGGCACGATCCCGTCGGGCGCGTCGTGCGGGTAGCGGTAGGTCGCGCCGTGGCCGAGTTTCTTCGCCCCCGCGTAGTGGGCGTCGCGCAACCCCGGCGGCACCGGCCCGCCGAGGCCGGCCCGCACGTCGGCGACGGACTCGCTGATGGCCACGGTCACCGCGTTCGACTTGGGCGCGGTCGCCAGGTGGACGACCGCGTGCGCCAGCGGGAAGTGCCCCTCCGGCATGCCGATGAAGGCGACCGCATCGGCGGCGGCGACGGCGGTCTGCAGCGCCGTCGGGTCGGCCATGCCGATGTCCTCGCTCGCGGAGATGACCAGCCGGCGGGCGATGAAGCGCGGGTCCTCCCCCGCCTCCACCATCCGCGCGAGGTAGTGCAGGGCGGCGTCGACGTCGCTGCCGCGGATGGACTTGATCAGCGCGCTGGCCACGTCGTAGTGCTGGTCGCCCTGCCGGTCGTAGCGCACCGCCGCCTGGGCGACCGCCGTCTCGAGGGTCGCCAGGTCGATCTCGGGCAGCTCGGCCGCCAGCGCGGCACCCGCGCCGGACTCCAGTGCCGTCAGCGCCTTGCGCCCGTCGCCTCCGGCGATGCGGACGAGGTGCTCCTCGGCCTCGGCGCTCAGCGTGACCGCGCCGTCCAGGCCGCGGTCGCTGGTCAGCGCGCGGCGCAGCAGGGTGCGGACGTCGTCGTCGGACAGCGGCTGCAACGCCAGCACCAGCGAGCGGGAGAGCAGCGGGCTGACCACGGAGAAGAACGGGTTCTCGGTGGTCGCGGCGATGAGGCTGACGATGCGGTCCTCGACCGCGGACAGCAGCGAGTCCTGCTGGGTCTTGGAGAAGCGGTGCACCTCGTCGATGAACAGCACCGTGCGCCGGCCGGCGTAGGTGAGCTCCCGCTTCGCGGCCGAGATGACCGCGCGGACCTCCTTGACCCCGGAGTCCAGCGCCGACAGCTGCACGAACTGCCGCTTGGTGGCCAGCGAGATGACGTGCGCCAGCGTGGTCTTGCCGGTCCCCGGCGGGCCGTAGAGGACCAGCGACATGGGCTCGTCGGCCTCGACCAGCCGCCGCAGCGGCGAGCGCGGGCCCAGCAGGTGCTGCTGGCCGACGACCTCGTCCAACGACCGCGGCCGCATGCGCACGGCCAGCGGCGCGCCCGGGTCGACCCCGGCCGCCTCCGCAGGCGCCTCGTCGAACAGCGAACTCACGGCGTCCCCGGTTCGCTCCCGCGGGGCGCTCCGCTCCTCGGTCGCTGGGTCACGGCTCGCCTCCGCGGTCGCTCCGCTCCTCGCTCGCAGGGCTCGCTGCGGTGCTCACTCCCTGTCGGCTCGCGCGCTCGCTGTCGGGCTCACGCCCCTGTCCGCTCACGCTTGCGAACGCTACCCGCGGGGCACGACACCTCCGTGCAGCAGCGACGCATCGGAGACCAGACCGTCAGCGCCATCGGCCTCGGGGCGATGCCCCTGTCCACCAAGACCGACCGGCCGTCCCACGAGGACGCCGTCGCCACGGTCCACGCCGCGCTCGACGCCGGCGTGACGCTCATCGACACCGCCGACGCCTACGCCCGCGACGAGGCGGAGTTCGGGCACAACGAGTCGCTGGTCGCCGACGCGCTGCGGTCCTACGGGGGCGACACGTCGTCGGTGCTGGTGGCGACCAAGGGCGGGCACACCCGGCGCGGTACCGACTGGGAGCTCGACGGGTCACCGGCCTACCTGCGCACGGCCTGCGAGGGGTCGCTGCGCCGGCTGGGGGTGGAGGCGATCGGCCTGTACCAGTACCACCGGCCCGACCCCGACACGCCGTGGGAGGAGTCGATGGGCGCCCTGCGCCAGCTCGCCGACGACGGCCTGGTGCGCATGGTCGGGATCTCCAACGCCGACATCGCGCAGATCGACGTCGCCCGCTCGATCGTGGGCCCGGCGCTGGTCAGCGTGCAGAACCAGTTCTCCCCCGGGTGGCGGTTCTCCGCCGACGAGGTGGCGCACTGCGCCGCGCACGGGCTGGCGTTCCTGCCGTGGAGCCCCTTCGGCGGGGTGTCAGCGGCCGGCTCGCTCGACGACACCGCGCCGGCGTTCGCCGAGGTGGCCGACGAGCTGGGCGTCTCGGTGTACCAGGTGGCGCTGGCCTGGCACCTGGCGCAGGCGGAGGTGGTGATCCCGATCCCCGGGGCGTCGCGCCCGGCGTCGATCGTGGACTCCGCGGCCGCCGTCCACGTGCAGCTGACCCCCGACCAGCTCTCCCGCCTCGACGCCTGAGAGCCGTCGGGCCCTCCCGCTCCTCCCCCGTGGGCGGGACGATCGCGGCACGACCGGCTCCCGAAGGGATCACGGACATGTCCGCACCCCCGTTCCGCGTCCCGACCAGCACCGGCCGGCTGGTCGCGGGGCAGGTGATGCGCCCGCCGGTGACGACGGTCGAGCGCAGCGCCCACGTCGCCGCGGTGGCGTACCTGATGAAGAAGTCGCACGACAACGCACTCGTGGTCATCAGCGACGACGCCCAGCGCCGGCCGATCGCGGTGATCTGCGACGGCGACGTCACCCAGGCCGTCGCGGACGGGCGGGACCTCGAGGAGACCCGGATCACCGATCTCCACCTCGCCGAGGTCGTCGCGTTCACGCCGGACACGCCCGTCCCGGAGGTGGCCGAGCGGATGCTCGAGACCCACGTCGCCTACGCCCCGGTGGTGGAGGACGGGCGGCTCGTGGGCCTGGTCGACCTGGCGGTGGTCTGCGGGGCGCTGCTGCTCGACCGCCGGGCGCGCGGCCTGCCGGACGACGAGGTGTAGCCGCCACGCCCGCTGCACCGGCGGGCGGGACGCCGCTCAGCCGGCCGAGGGGGCCGGACGGCGGCGCCCGGCCAGCAGGACGGCGAGGAACACCGCCCCGACCACGGCCACCACCCACGGGAGCAGCTGCCGGACCAGCGGGGACGCCGACAGCCAGAACACCTGCTCGGCGCCGGCGAGGGCGTCCCCGAGGCCACGGGGCAGCCCCACCCCCGGTCGCAGGGAGGGCTCCAGGTAGGTCACCGCCGTCAGCGCCGGGCCGACGAACCAGGCCACCAGCAGCACGACCGGCCAGAGCGCCAGACGGGCCGGCGGCCGCACGCCGGCGGCGACCAGCGCCCCGGCGAGCGCGGCCGCCTGTCCCCAGACCGCGAGCGTCCCGACCGTGCTCAGCGCCTGCAGCGGCAGCACCGCCAGGACGACCGACGTCAGCCACCCCGGCAGGACCCCCGCGACCACCCCGAGCGCCACGCCGGCGCCCGGCCGTCCCAGCACCGCGAGGGAGCCCAGCCCCCACGCCAGCAGGGTGGTCCCGACGACGACCGCGCTGAGTGCGGTGAGCACGCGCTGGTCAGCGTCGAAGCCCGAGCCCCGGCCGGCCCAGGCGACCGACTGCGTCAGGCACACCACCACCGCCAGCGCCGTCCCGCACCCGGTGGCCAGCAGCGCCCGACCCCCGGACCCCGGCCGCGCGAGCAGGCCGGCCAGCCCGGCCAGCACCCCGCCCGCGACGGCCCCGAGCACCAGGGCGGTGAGCAGGGCGGCCCGCAGCGGGAGCGCCAGCGGCGCCGCCCGCCCCACGCCGTCCAGCAACCAGGGCAGGTACCCGACCACCCACCAGGCCAGCGCGGCGACCGGCACCAGCGCCCACGCCGGCGAGGGGGCGATCACCTCAGCGGCCGAGGACCTCGCGGAGCGCGCCCAGGATCAGCGTGACGGTGTCGGGGCGGGCGTTGTGGCCCATCAGCCCGATCCGCCACACCGTGGCCGCGTACGCCCCGACGCCCCCGCCGATCTCCACGTCGTAGCGCTCCAGCAGCTCCTTGCGGACCGCCGCGGAGTCCACGCCCTCGGGCACGCGCACCGTGGTCAGCTCCGGCAGCCGGTGCCCCTCGGCGGCGAACAGCTCCAGGCCCATCGCCTGCAGCCCCTCGTGGAGCAGCCGGCCGGCCTCGGCGTGCCGGGCGTGCACCGCGTCGAGGCCCTCGGCGAGGATCCGGCCCAGGCCCGCGTTCAGCGACACGACCATCCCGGTCGGTGCCGTGTGGTGGTAGGTGCGGCCACCGTTGCCGGCCGCCTCACCGGCGTACCCGCCGAGCATGCCCAGGTCGAGGTACCAGCTGCGCGGCTGCTCGATCCGCCGCTCCCAGGCGCGGTCGTTGATCGTGAACGGGGCCAGGCCGGGAGCGACGCCCAGGCACTTCTGCGAGCCGGAGTAGGCCAGGTCCACGCCCCACTCGTCCAGGCGCACCGGGATGCCGCCCAGCGAGGTCACGCAGTCGGCCAGCAGCAGCGCGTCGCCCTTCCCGGCGGCCAGCGGCTCGAGGTCGGACAGCACGCCGGTCGAGGTCTCGGCGTGGACGGCGGCGATCAGCTTCGGCGACGGGTGCGCCGACAGCACGCGGTCGGCGTCGATGGGCCGGCCCCACTCGTGGTCGACCCGGACGACCTCGGCGCCGCACCGCGTGGCGACGTCCACCATCCGCTCGCCGAACAGGCCGTTGACCGCGACGACGACGACGTCACCGGGGCCGACGGTGTTGACGAAGGCCGCCTCCATGCCCGCGGAGCCGGTCGCCGACAGCGGCAGGGTGCGCCGGTTCGCCGTCCCGAACACCTGGCGGAGCCGGTCGGAGGTCTCGTCGAGGACGCCGAGGAAGACCGGGTCGAGGTGGCCCAGCAACGGCTGGGCCAGGGCGACGGTCGCCTCCGGGTAGGGGTTGGAGGGACCGGGTCCGAGCAGGGCGCGGGCACGCAACGGCATGCGCGCAACCTACCGGCGGACTGTGACCGGGCTCGCTACGGGCGGATGGACACGTGTGTCGAGGTCGGGCCGGGGGCGCCCGGCTCGGCCGGCAGCGGCGGCTCCTCGGGCTCCGCGTCGATGCCCGCCTCCTTGCGCTGCGCCTCGGTGATCGGGGTCGGCGCGCCGGTGAGCGGGTCGAAGCCGGCACCGGTCTTGGGGAAGGCGATCACCTCGCGGATGGAGTCCACGCCGGCCAGCAGGGCGGTCAGCCGGTCCCAGCCGAGGGCGGCGCCGGCGTGCGGCGGCGGGCCGTAGGCGAACGCCTCCAGGAAGAACCCGAACCGCTCCCGGGCCTCCTCGCGGGACATGCCGAGGGTCTCGAACACCCGCTCCTGCAGGTCGGGGTCGGCGATGCGGACCGAGCCGCTGGCCAGCTCGTTGCCGTTCACCACCAGGTCGTAGGCGTCGGAGAGGGCGCCGGCCTTGTCCTCGGCGAACCGGTCCCGCCACTCGGGGGTGGGCGAGGTGAACGGGTGGTGCATGAACGTCCAGTCGCCGTCCTCGGTCTCCTCGAACATCGGGAAGTCGACGACGAACAGGAACGACCACGAGCCCGGCTCGATCAGCTCCAGCCGGCGGGCGATCTCGTTGCGGGCGGCACCGAGCAGCTCCTGCGAGGACCGCCGCTGCCCCGCTGCGAAGAAGACGCAGTCGCCGGGCTGCGCGCCGACCGCCGCGACCAGGCCCTCGCGCTCGCGGTCGGAGATGTTCTTGGCGACCGGCCCGCCCAGCGTCCCGTCCTCGGCGATGGTCACGTAGGCCAGGCCGCGCGCCCCCCGGGACCTCGCCCAGTCCTGCCAGGCGTCGAACGCCCGCCGCGGCTGCGACCCGCCGCCGGGCATGACCAGGGCGCCGACGTAGGGCGCCTGGAAGACCCGGAACGGCGTCTCGGCGAAGTAGGTGGTCAGCTCGGTGAGCTCGAGGCCGAACCGCAGGTCGGGCTTGTCCGAGCCGAAGCGGTCCATCGCCTCGCGGTAGCTCATCCGCGGGATCTCGGGCACCTCGTGGGCGGCCAGCTCCCGCCACAGCGCCCGGACGACGTCCTCGACCACGGCCAGGACGTCGTCGCGCTCGACGAAGCTCATCTCGAAGTCCAGCTGGGTGAACTCCGGCTGCCGGTCGGCGCGGAAGTCCTCGTCGCGGAAGCACCGGGCGATCTGGTAGTAGCGCTCCAGCCCGCCGATCATCAGCAGCTGCTTGAACAGCTGC
The DNA here is from genome assembly GCF_054050095.1 of Geodermatophilus sp. SYSU D01105. Taxonomy (NCBI): domain Bacteria; kingdom Bacillati; phylum Actinomycetota; class Actinomycetes; order Geodermatophilales; family Geodermatophilaceae; genus Geodermatophilus; species Geodermatophilus sp. SYSU D01105. Next base: position 92,128 of record NZ_JBJGYR010000005.1, on the reverse strand, counting down.
GGGGACTGCGGCAACGCGTACCACTTGCCCGGCTGCAGCCGGACCGGGACGACGAAGTCCCGCGCCCCCTCGGGCGTGGAGCGGGTGAGGTTCGGGGTCTCCACCTCGACGAAGCCGTGCTCGGCCATGACCCGCCGGGCGACGCGGTTGATCTCGCTGCGCAGCCGGAGGGTCCGCGCGGGGCCCTGCCGACGCAGGTCGAGGTAGCGGTACCTGTAGCGGACGTCGTCGGACGCGGCCTGGTCGGTCTCGATCGGGAACGGGAGCGGGGCCGCCGGCGACAGCACGCGCAGCTCGGCGGCCGCCACCTCGATCTCGCCGGTCGGCAGCTCCGGGTTCTCGTTACCCTCCGGCCGCCGGCGCACCTCGCCGGTGACCAGCACGCAGAACTCGTTGCGGAGCGCGTGCGCCTCCTCCTCGCGGACGACGACCTGGACGTACCCGGAGGCGTCGCGCAGGTCGACGAAGACCACGCCGCCGTGGTCGCGGCGGCGGGCGACCCAGCCGGCGAGGGTGACGGTGGAACCGGCGTCGGACGCGCGCAGCGTGCCGGCGTCGTGGGTGCGGAGCACTTCAGTGCCTTTCCAGGGAGGGGGTCACCAGCGGTCGTGCACGGAGGCGCGGATGCGCTCGTCGTACACGCGCTCGAGGTCGGCGAGCTGGGTGTCGGTCAGGGGCGGGAGCGAGGCCGCGGCGACGTTGCCGCGGACCTGCGCGACGGTGCGGGCGCCGGGGATGACGGTGGTGACCCCGGGCTGGTCGATGACCCACCGCAGGGCGAACGCCGCCGTCGGCGCGTCGCCGGCGATCTCGGCGACCTCGCGGGCGGCGGCGACGCCGACATCGAAGGGCACACCGGAGAAGGTCTCCCCGACGTCGAATGCCTCCCCGTGCCGGTTGAAGTTCCGGTGGTCGTCGGCCGGGAAGGTGGTCGACTCGTCGTACTTCCCGGTGAGCAGGCCGCTGGCCAGGGGCACCCGCGCGAGGATGCCGACGCCGGCCTTCGCCGCGGCGGGCAGCAGGTCCTCCAGCGGCTTGCGCCGGAAGACGTTGAGGATCACCTGGATGGACGCGACCCCCGGGTGCTCGAGCGCGGTCAGGCCCTCCGCGACGGTCTCCACCGAGACGCCGTACGCGGCGATCGCCTGCTCCTCCACGAGCGCGTCGAGGGTGTCGTAGACCCGCTGGTCGCTGTAGACCGCGGTCGGCGGGCAGTGCAGCTGCACCAGGTCGAGGGTCTCGACGCCGAGGTTGCGCCGGGACCGGTCGATCCACGCGCGCAGGTTCTCGGGCGTGTACTGCGCGGCCTCGAACGGGTCGGCGCGCCGGCCGGCCTTGGTGGCCACGAACGGCCGCTCCGACCGGGCGACCAGCGCCCGGCGGATGCGCTGCTCCGAGCGCCCGTCGCCGTAGACGTCGGCGGTGTCGAGCAGCGTCACGCCCGCATCCAGCGCGGCGTCGAGGACGTCGGCGGCCGCGTCGTCGTCGACGTCCCCCCAGTCACCGCCCAGCTGCCACGTGCCCAGGCCGACGACGCTGACGTCGGCTCCCGTCCGCCCGAGCGGTCGCTGCTCCATCCGAGAACTCACTCCCCCACCGTCGCACGCCTCACGGCATCGAACAGGTCGGCCACCGGGACCGCGGTCTGCTCACCGGTGCGCAGGTCCTTGAGCTGGCCGACGCCGTCAGCGAGGTCGCGCTCGCCGATGACCACCGCGTGGGAGGCGCCCGACCGGTCGGCGGCCTTCATCGCGCCCTTGAGCCCGCGGTCGCCGTAGACGGTGTCGGCCGAGATCCCGGCCGCCCGCAGCCGCCCCACCAGTTGCACCGCGAGCCGCTTGGCCTCGGCCCCCAGCGGCACCACGAACGCCTGCACCCCGGGCGTCGCGCCGACGTCGAGCCCCTCGGCCTCCACGGCGAGCAGCGTGCGGTCGACGCCGACGGCGTACCCGATGCCCGAGACGTCCGGACCGCCCAGCGCCGCCGACAGCCCGTCGTAGCGCCCGCCCCCGCCGATCGCCGACTGCGCGCCCAGCCCGTTGTGGACGAATTCGAAGGTGGTCTTCGTGTAGTAGTCCAGGCCGCGGACGAGCCTGGGTGCCTCGGTCCAGGTCACGCCGAGGTCGGTGAGGTGCTGGCGGACGGCGTCGTAGTGCGCCCGGGTGGAGTCCGACAGGTGGTCGACCATCAGCGGGGCCTCGTCGAGCTGGGCCTGGACCTCGGGCCGCTTGTCGTCGAGCACCCGCAGCGGGTTGATCTCCGCCCGGCGCCGGGTCTCCTCGTCCAGGTCCAGCTTCTCCAGGTAGGCGACCAGCTCCTCCCGGTACTGCGGCCGGCAGGTCGCGTCGCCCAGCGAGGTCAGCAGCAGCTCGAAGTCGGTGAGGCCGAGGTCCCGGAACCCCTGGACGCCCAGCGCCACCACCTCGGCGTCCAGCGCCGGGTCGTCGACGCCGAGGGCCTCCATGTCGACCTGCGTGAAGTGCCGGTACCGGCCGGCCTGCGGGCGCTCGTACCGGAACGCCGAGCCGACGGTCCACAGCTTGACCGGCAGGGCGCCGCCGTACAGCCGGTGCTCGATGAAGGCCCGCATCAGCCCGGCGGTCAGCTCGGGGCGCAGGGTCAGCGAGCGGCCCCCGCGGTCGTCGAAGGTGTACATCTCCTTGGTCACGACGTCGGTGGACTCCCCCACCCCGCGGGAGAAGACGGGCGTCTCCTCGAACACCGGCGTCTCGACGTAGCCGTACCCGGCCCGCCGCAGCGGCGCGGTGAGGGCGTCGCGGACGGCCAGGAAGCGCGCCGACTCCGGCGGCAGGGTGTCGAAGGTGCCCTTCGGCGCCCGCATGATCTGGTCGCTCACAGTGTCACGGCTCGCTCCGCTCGCAGGTCCGCACCGCTCCTCGCTCGCTGTCCCCCGCGAGCGGGAGGTGCCCCCAGCCCGCGGCGATGCTCACTCACAGGCCTCTCCCCCGGGGAGCCGGGCCCGCACCCGCGGCGGCCTCGGCCAGGTACGGGTTGCTCGCGCGCTCCCGCCCGATCGTCGTCGCCGGCCCGTGCCCGGGCAGCACCACGGTCCGGTCGTCCAGCGGCAGGACGACGTCGCGCAGCGAGCGCAGCATCGCCTCCCACGACCCGCCCGGCAGGTCGACCCGGCCCACGGACCCCGCGAACAGGACGTCGCCGGCCAGCAGCCCGGGCGCCTCCCCCAGGTCCAGGGAGAACACCACCGACCCCTGGGTGTGGCCCGGGGCGTGGCGCACCGTGAGCTCCACCCCGGCCAGCGACAGGACGGCGCCGTCGTCGAGCGGCAGCACGTCGGCGGGGTCGGGCAGCCGGACGCCGGTGATCAGCGGGGCCAACTGGGGACCGTGCCAGGCCACGGGGTCGGCGAGCATGCCGTTGTCATCCGGGTGCAGGTAGGCGGGGATGTCGTAGCCGTCGCAGACCGGCAGCACCGAGAAGGTGTGGTCGAGGTGGCCGTGGGTGAGCACGACGGCGACCGGCTTGAGGCCGTCGTCCGCCAGCATCCGGGCCAGCGGCTCGACGGCGTCCATCCCGGGGTCGACGACCACGCACTCCTGCCGCGGACCGGAGGCGACCGCGTAGCAGTTGGTGCCGAACGCGCCGGCCGGGAACGAGCGGATGAGCACCCGTGCAGGTTACGCGGGGCCCCGTCGCCGCTCCGGGGCCTTCCGGCTGCCAGGGGTCGGCCAGGTTCGCCGCCTAGACTCGCGGATCGACCAGCGGTGCGTGGGCGCGCGCGCAGGCCGCCTGCCGCGCCCCGCCGCAGCAGCCGTCCCGTTCGAGGAGTACCACCGTGCCGACCAACAAGCAGCGGCGGCAGGCCGCCCAGCGACGCCTGCAGCGCCAACTCGAGCGCCGGGCCGAGCTGGCCCGCAAGCGCCGCCGCAACCTGCTGATCGGGGTCACCACGGTGGCGGTGCTGCTCGTGGTCGGCGCGGTCTGGCTGATCACCGGGATCGGCGGCGACGACACCGACAACGCGGCCGCGGACCCGACCACCGCCGCGCCCACCACCCCGGCCGTCGTCGACGGCAGCGACGGGACCTGCGACTGGACCCCCGCCGACACCGCCAGCAACCCCGACCTCGAGGCGGACTCCGGCACGCCGCCGCCCGAGGTCAACCCGACCGGCACCACCCCGGTCACCATCACCACGAACTTCGGCGCGATCGGGATGACCCTCGACAACGCCAACGCCCCGTGCGGGGTGGCGAGCATGGCCTACCTGGCCCAGCAGGGCTACTTCGACGGGACGATCTGCCACCGCGAGACCGACGGCGAGGGCCTCAAGGTCCTGCAGTGCGGCGACCCCAGCGGCACCGGCCGCGGCGGCCCGGCCTACCAGTTCCCCACCCAGGTCACCGGCGACGAGACCTACCCGCGCGGCACGGTGGCCATGGCCAACAGCGGGCAGGGCTTCGACGGCAGCCAGTTCTTCCTCGTCTACGGGGACAGCCAGCTGCCGCCGAGCTACACCGTCCTGGGGACCATCGACGAGGCCGGCCTCGCGGTGCTCGACACCATCGCCGCCAACGGCAACGACGGCGCCAACGGCCCGGGCGACGGCGCGCCGACCCAGGAGGTCCGCATCGAGTCCCTGACGGTCGCCGCGTGAGGTCGCGGGCGGTCGCCGGCCTCGCGGGGACGGCGCTGGCCCTGGCGGCCTGCTCGAGCGGCGGCACCGGGGAGACTGAGCCCCCGGGCTCGGCCGGCGGCTCGGGTGGCGGCGGGACCGCCGCCTCGGGCGCGGTGACGACCTGCGACTGGTCGGACACCCCCTCCGGCAACCCCTACCTCATCGAGGTCGAGCCGCCGGACGACGAGGTGCCCGCCGAGGGGACCACCGACCTGGTGATGTCGACCAACCTCGGCGACCTCACCCTCACCCTCGACCAGGAGCGCACCCCCTGCGCGGCCGCGAGCCTGGTGCACCTCGCCGAGGCGGGCTTCTTCGACGACTCCCCGTGCCACCGCGAGGTCGACAGCGCGGGCCTCCAGGTGCTGCAGTGCGGCGACCCGACCGGGACCGGCGCCGGCGGCCCCACGTACACGTTCCGCACGGAGGTCACCGGGGAGGAGACCTATCCGCGCGGCACCATCGCGATGGCCAACAGCGGGCAGGGCTTCGACGGCAGCCAGTTCTTCCTCGTCTGGGGCGACAGCCAGCTGCCGCCGGACTACACCGTCGTGGGCACGGTGGACGACGCCGGGCTGGCCGTGCTCGACGTCGTCGGGGCCAACGGCAACGACGGCTCGCTGGACCCCAGCCCGGGCGGCGGCGCGCCGAGCGTGCCGGTCACCATCGCGTCGATGACCGTCGCCTGATGCGGCCGCGCGCCCGGTCGCTCGCGGTGCTCGCCACGGCCGCCCTCGCCGGGTGCACCAGCGCCGTCGAGGCCTCGCCCGCACCGGCTCCCGAGCCGGCCACGCTGCAGAACACCCGGGTGGCGCAGTACTCGGCGGGACAGCAGCACGTGCCGGGGGACGTCGACTACGCGGAGAGCCCGCCGGTCGGCGGCCCGCACGACCCGGTGTGGGCCGACTGCACCGGCAGCGTGTACGCCGTGCCGATCCGGCCCGAGAACGCCGTCCACTCCCTCGAGCACGGCGCGGTCTGGATCACCTACGACCCCGAGCTCCTGGCCCCGGACGACGTCGAGGCGCTGGCGGCCGCCGTGCGGGGGACCTACGGCCTGGTGCTCTCGCCGTACCCCGGTCTGGGCACCGCCGTGTCCCTGCAGGCGTGGAACCACGCGCTGCGGCTCGACGACGTCGAGGACCCCCGGCTGGTCGCGTTCACCCGGCTGCTGACCGGCAACGCCGAGAACACGCCCGAACCCGGCGCCCCCTGCGACAACCCGGCCTTCCTCACCGCCCCCCGCACCGACTGAACGCAGGCTGCTCATCGCCCGGACTCCGCGATGGCCCCTGCAGGGCCCCGCTGCGAGCCTGCGAGCGGTGAGGGCAGCGGTCCTCGCTCAGGCGGTGACGCGCTCCACGTCGAAGACGCCGTCCACGTTGCGCACCGTCTGCAGCACCGCGCCCAGGTGCGCGGGGTCGGCGAGCTCGAAGGTGAACCGGCTGACGGCCACCCGGTCGCGGCTGGTCTGCACCGACGCGGAGAGGATGTTGACCCGCTCGTCGGCCAGCGCCTTGGTGACGTCGGACAGCAGCCGGTGCCGGTCGAGGGCCTCGACCTGGATGGCGACCAGGAAGACCGAGCCGGGCTGGCTGGCCCACTCGACCTCCACCAGGCGCTCGGGCTTGCGCTCGAGGTCCGCGGCGTTGGTGCAGTCGGTGCGGTGCACGCTCACCCCGCCGCCGCGGGTGACGAAGCCGAGGACGTCGTCCCCCGGCACCGGCGTGCAGCACTTGGCGAGCTTGGCCCACACGTCGCTCATCCCGTGGACGACGATGCCCGGGTCGCCGCCGGCCGGGCGCCGGTGCGCCGGGCGCCGCATGGGGATGGTGGTCTCGGCGATGTCCTCGACCGCGCCCTCGGAGCCGCCCAGGGCCGTGATCAGCTTCTCGACGACCGAGGAGGCCGAGATCTGGTTCTCCCCCACCGCCGCGTACAGCGCGGTGACGTCGGCGTAGCGGAGGTCCTTGGCCAGCGTCGACAGCGCCTCACCGCCGAGCAGCCGCTGCAGCGGCAGCCCCGCCTTGCGCATCGCCCGGGTGAGCGCCTCCTTGCCGGCCTCGACGGCGTCCTCGCGGCGTTCCTTGGTGAACCACTGACGGATCTTGGTGCGCGCCCGCGACGAGCCGACGAAGGACAGCCAGTCCTTCGACGGGCCGGCCGTCGGCGACTTCGACGTGAACACCTCGACGACGTCGCCGTTGTTGAGCGTGCTGTCCAGCGAGACCAGCGCCCCGTTGACCCGGGCACCGATGCAGCGGTGCCCGACCTCGGTGTGCACCGCGTAGGCGAAGTCGACCGGGGTGGAGTTGCCCGGCAGGCTGACCACGTCGCCCTTGGGCGTGAAGACGAAGACCTCCTGCGGGCCGAGGTCGTAGCGCAGGGTCTCCAGGAACTCGCCGGGCTCCTGCGCCTCCCGCTGCCAGTCCAGCAGCTGGCGCAGCCACAGCATGTCGTCGGGCGACCCGGTCTTGGCGCCCCCGCCGAACTCGCCGGCGGCCGGCCTGCCGCCCGCCCGCGCCTTCTCCTTGTACTTCCAGTGCGCGGCGATGCCGTACTCGGCGGTGCGGTGCATGTCGTGGGTGCGGATCTGCAGCTCGACCGGCTTGCCCTGCGGGCCGATCACCGTCGTGTGCAGCGACTGGTACATGTTGAACTTCGGCATCGCGATGAAGTCCTTGAACCGGCCCGGTACCGGCTGCCAGTGCGCGTGCATGATGCCGAGCGCCGCGTAGCAGTCACGGACGGAGTCGACCAGGATCCGGATGCCGACGAGGTCCCAGATGTCGGCGAAGTCGCGGCCGCGCACGATCATCTTCTGGTAGATCGAGTAGTAGTGCTTGGGCCGGCCGGTGACGACCGCCTCGATCTTCGCGGCCTTGAGCTGCTCGGTCACCGCCGAGGTCACCTCGGCGAGGTAGGTGTCCCGGGACGGCGCGCGCTCAGCGACCAGGCGCACGATCTCGTCGTACCGCTTCGGGTACAGCGTGGCGAACGCGAGGTCCTCGAGCTCCCACTTGATGGTGTTCATGCCCAGCCGGTGGGCCAGCGGGGCCAGGATCTCCAGCGTCTCGCGCGCCTTCTTCTCCTGCTTCTCCGGCGGGAGGAAGCGCAGCGTGCGCATGTTGTGCAGCCGGTCGGCCAGCTTGATGACCAGCACCCGGGGGTCGCGGGCCATCGCCACGATCATCTTGCGGATGGTCTCGGCCTGCGCCGCGTCACCCAGCTTGACCCGGTCGATCTTCGTGACGCCGTCCACCAGGTGGGCGACCTCCGGGCCGAACGCCTCGGTGATCGACTCCAGCGTCTGACCGGTGTCCTCCACCGTGTCGTGCAGCAGCGCGGCCACCAGCGTGGTGGTGTCCATCCCCAGGCCGGCCAGGATGGTGGCCACGGCCAGCGGGTGGGTGATGTAGGGGTCCCCGCTCTTGCGCTTCTGCGAGGCGTGCGCGGTCTCGGCGACGTCGTAGGCCCGCTGCAGCAGCGCCAGGTCGGCCTTCGGGTGGCTCTGCCGGTGCAGCGCCGCGAGCGGCTCCAGCACCGGCCGGACGATGCCGCTGCGCTGCCCGGCGACGATCCGGCGGGCCAGCCGGTCCCGGACCCGGCGCCGGGGCGCGCCGGCCGGCTCCTGCTCGCCCGGCGGCTCGGCTCCGACGTCGTCGGGACGGCGGACGACCGGACGACTCGGCAGGGGCGGGCGCTCGGCCCCGCCCGGCGGAGCCTGCGTCCCGGCCCCTGCGGGGAGCGCCGGGGCGTCAGCCCGTGCAGCAGCCACGTTCGTGGCGGCGTCGGGGCCCATGGCGACTCCTGCAGGCCGGAGGAGGGACGACCCTCCCCATGCTAGTCGGGCGGAGCGCCCCCGCGTCCCGACCGGCCTGGTCATCTCCCTCTCAGGTGGTCCAGAGGGCGTGCACGGCGTGCGGCGCGAGCCGCTGCCGGCCCCCCAGCGCGGCGAGCTCGACGACGACCGACACCGCCACGACCACACCGCCGAGCTGCTCGACGAGAGCGATCGCCGCGCCCAGCGTGCCCCCCGTGGCCAGGACGTCGTCGACGACCAGCACCCGCTGACCGGGCCGGATGGAGTCGGTGTGCAGCTCGAGGGTGGCGGTGCCGTACTCCAGCTCGTACTCGGCCGCCACCCGCTCGCGGGGCAGCTTGCCGGCCTTGCGCACCGGGACGACCCCGACCCCGGCGTCGAGCGCGACGGCCGCGGCGAGCAGGAACCCGCGCGCCTCCACGCCCACGACGAGGTCGAAACCGGGGTCGGAGTCGCCGTCGGCGAGCGCGGCGGCGCGGGGGTCGACCAGCGCGGGCGCCGCGAGTCCGTCGATCATCCGCCGGAAGGCCGGCCCGTCGGCGAAGACGGGGGTCAGGTCCCGGAACAGCACGCCCGGCTCGGGGTGGTCCGGGACGTCGACGGTCAGCTCGGCGATCAGCTCGTCCAGGGGCCGTTCGGCCGCCGGCTCGACGGTCACCGTCGCTTCTTCCCGCCGGAGGGACGGCCCGGCCGCTGCGGGCGCGCCCCCGGACGGGGTGCCGACGTCGCGCCGCTGCGCGGTTCGGGACGCACGGACTCCGGCGACTCGACCACGACGTCGGCCGCGGCCGGCCCGAGCTCCGCCTCGCGCTCGGCGACGGCGACCCCACCGCCGCGCCGGGCGGTGCCACCGGCACGACGGGCGCTGGCGACCGGGGCGCGCCCGGCGGTGACCCGAGCCCCGCCCTGCCGCGCCTGCGCCGAGCGCCGGGCGAGCACGCGCTTGCGCAGCGCCTGCACCTCCGGCTCGCGCTCCTTGAGGTCGGCCACGATGGGCGTGGCCAGGAAGATCGAGGAGTAGGTGCCCGCGGCCAGGCCGACGAAGAGGACCAGCGCGAGGTCCTTGAGCGTGCCGACGCCGAGCAGGCCGGCGCCGACGAACAGCAGGCCGGCCACCGGCAGCAGCGCGATGACCGACGTGTTGATCGACCGCATCAGCGTCTGGTTGACCGCGAGGTTGGCGGCCTCGCCCCAGGTCATGCGGGCGCTCTTGGCCAGGTCGCGGGTGTTCTCGTCGACCTTGTCGAAGACGACGACCGTGTCGTAGAGGGAGAACCCGAGGATGGTGAGGAACCCGATCACCGTCGAGGGGGTGACCTCGAAGCCGACCAGCGCGTACACCCCGGCGGTCACCACGATGTCGTGCACCAGCGCCGCCATGGCGCCGACGGCCATCTTGGGCTGGAAGCGCACCGCGAGGAACAGCACCACCGCGACGAAGAAGACCGCCAGCGCGATGAGCGCCTGGTCGGTGATGTCGCGGCCCCACTCCGCGCTCACCGCCTCGGGGCTGACCTGCGACGGGTCGATGCCCACCGCGCCGGCGACCGCGTCGACCACGGCCCGCTCGGCGTCGGTGTCGAGGGCGCCGGTCCGCAGCAGCACGGTGTCGCCGCCGACCACCTGGGCGCTGGCGACGTCGGCGCCCGCGTCCTCGGCCGCCGTCCGCACCTCGCTCAGCTGCGCCTCGCTGCCCGGCAGGCGGAAGCTGTTCCCCCCGGCGAAGTCGATGCCGAAGTTGAAACCCCGGAAGACGATCGCGGCGATGCACAGCAGCACGACCACCGCGGTGATGCGGTAGATCAGCCGGCTGCGCCCGACGACGTCCAGCCCGGCCTCGCCGTTGTAGAGCCGGTGGGCCAGGGAGGCCCGGCGGCCGGGGCGCCCGCGGCCGGCGTCCCCCTCACGGGGCAGGCCGGCGTCGACCAGGGCGTCGTCGTCGGCGGCCGCCGCGGCGTCCCGCGCGGCGGAGCCGGCGTCCTGCACCTCGTCCGAGTCCGTGCCCAGCGGCAGCTCGTCGTCTGCGCGACGGGGGTCGCGGCCGCTCATGAGTCGCTCCTGTCCTGCGCGGTGCTGCCCGATCCGCTGCCGGCGCCGACCAGCTCACGCCGGTCGGAGGGCCGACGGCCCCCGGCGGGCCGGCCCGGGCGGTCGAGGCTGCGGCCCAGCCCGGAGAACCGGCTGCTGCCGAAGGACCGGAAGCGGGCCAGCACCGCCATCAGCGGGTGGGTGAAGAGGAAGACGACGACCAGGTCGAGGACCGTCGACATGCCGAGGGTGAACGCGAAGCCCTTCACGTCGCCGATCGCCAGGACGTAGAGGATCGCCGCGGCCAGGAAGCTGACCGCGTCGGCCGACAGGATGGTGCGCCGGGCGCGCACCCAGGCGCGCGGCACCGCCGACCGGAGCGTGCGGCCCTCGCGGATCTCGTCCTTGAGCCGCTCGAAGTAGACGACGAAGGAGTCCGCGGTGATGCCGATCGACACGATGAACCCGGCGATGCCGGCCAGGCTGAGCGTGAAGCCGATCTGCCGCCCCAGCAGCACGAGGACGGCGTAGACGACCACCGCCGACAGCAGGAGGCTGGCGATCATCACCAGGCCCAGGAGCCGGTAGTAGACCAGCGCGTAGACGAAGACCAGCGCGATGCCGATGGCGCCGGCGATGAGGCCGGCCTGCAGCTGTTCCTCGCCCAGCTCGGTGGAGATCGACTGCGCGGTGGCCTGGGTGAAGGTCAGCGGCAGGGCGCCGTAGCGCAGCTGGTTGGCCAGCTGCTCGGCCTCCTCCTGCGTGAACTGCCCGGTGATCGTCGTCTGCCCGTTGATGGCGCCCTGGATGGTGGGCGCGGAGACCACCCGGCCGTCGAGGGTGAACGCGACGTTCTTGCCGATGTTCGCGGCGGTGTAGGTCGCCCAGGTCTCGCGGCCGGTGGAGTTGAAGTCCAGCAGCACGACCCACTCGCCGGTGGCCTGCTGGGTGCCGGCCTGGGCGTCGACGATGTCGGTGCCCTCGAGGATCGCCGGGCCGAGCAGGTACTTGAACTGGCCGTCCTCCGAGCAGGCCGCGACGTGGTCCTCGGACCGGTCGACGGCGGCCACGGGGTCGGTGGTGTCGCAGGTCAGCGTGGCGTACTCCGCCTGCGCCTGCTCGAGGGTCACGGCCGGGGCGTCCGCGTCCGGGATCGACGGGTCGGCGACCGCGCCGTCGGACGGGGTGGCCGCGTCGGTGGGCGCGGCGGCGTCCGTCGGCGCAGCCGGGTCGGTCGGCGCCGCCGGGTCCGAGGGCGTCGTCCCGTCGGTCGGCGCGGCGCTGTCCTCGGCCGCCGGCGTGGCCGGCTCCGGGCCGGAGAGGACCGGGCGGAACCGCAGCTGCGCGGTCTGGCCCAGCTCCCGGGCCTGGTCGCCGTCGTCACCGGGGACGGAGATGACGATGTTCGAGTCGCCCTCGGTGACCACCTCGGCCTCGGCCACGCCCAGGCCGTTGACGCGCTGCTCGATGATCTGCCGCGCGAGCTCGAGGTCCTCGGGGGCGGGTGCCTGCCCGTCCGGGGTGCGCGCGGCGAGGGTGACGGTGGTGCCGCCCCGCAGGTCGAGCCCGAGCTGCGGGGTGCGGGTGTCACCCGTGAAGAAGATCAGGCCGTACAGGACGGCGATGACCAGCACGAACGCGCCGAAGTACCGGCGCGCAGGCAGCTGACGCTGGGCCACGGGAGGGCGACCGCTCAGTGCGTCCGGTCGGCCGGGCCACCGTCGGCCGGGCCGCCGGTGTCGTCGCCCGGGACGGCGGGGCCGGTCTCGGCGGGCCCGGCGACGGCCGGCTTGCGGACCTCGAGGATGGCCTGCCGGGCGAAGGTCACCACGACCCCGGGGGCGATCTCGAGGTCGACGGTGGTGTCGCCCAGGGCGACGACCGTGCCGTGCAGCCCGGCGGTCGTCATGACCGGGGTGCCCGGGGTCAGCGACTCCTGCATCGCTCGGGCCTGGGCCTGCATCCGCTTGCGCTGCCGGGCCGGCAGGACGATGAGCAGGACGAAGGCCAGGGCCAGGAGGACGAGCGGGAAGTACTGCTCCACGACAGATGTGCCTCTCTACCGCGCGGCGTTCCGCGGTGGGGTGCGGCCCGGGACGGGACCGCTCGGGTACGGCGGCTGTGGCGCGCCGCGACATCCGCGTGCAGCGACCGGGCGGGACGCGCGCGGCCGCGGCCGGACGAGTTGCGCGCCAGCGCTCCGCAGTCTAGGCGTCGAACAGCGTCTCTGACGACGACCCAGGGGCGGGTGGGTCTGCTGTGACCCTCCCGAGGGGGATGCCACCCCGCGGCAGCGGCTGGCCCAGGTGCTGCCACGCGGCCTCGGTGGCGACCCGGCCGCGCGGCGTCCGGGCCAGCAGGCCCGCGCGCACGAGGAACGGCTCGCAGACCTCCTCGACGGTGTGCGGCTCCTCCCCCACCGCGACCGCGAGCGTCGCGACGCCGACCGGCCCGCCACCGAAGCGCATCACCAGCGCCTCCAGGACGGCGCGGTCGAGCCGGTCCAGCCCGAGGTGGTCGACGTCGTAGAGGGCCAGCGCCGCCTCGGCGACCTCGCGGGTCACCCGGCCGTCGGCACGGACCTCGGCGTAGTCGCGCACCCGGCGCAGCAGCCGGTTGGCGATGCGCGGCGTCCCCCGGGAACGGCCGGCGATCTCGGCCGACCCCTCGTCGGTCAGCTCGACGCCCAGCAGCGCCGCGCTGCGGGCGAGCACCCGCTGCAGCTCGGCCGGCTCGTAGAACTCCATCTGGCCGACGAAGCCGAACCGGTCGCGCAGCGGGCCGGTGAGCAGGCCGGCCCGGGTCGTGGCGCCGACCAGCGTGAACGGGTTGATCTCCAGCGGGATGGCGGTGGCGCCGGGGCCCTTGCCGACGACGACGTCGACCCGGAAGTCCTCCATCGCCATGTACAGCAGTTCCTCGGCCGGCCGGGCGATGCGGTGGATCTCGTCGATGAAGAGGACGTCGCCGGGGCCGAGGTTGGACAGCATCGCGGCGAGGTCGCCCGAGCGCTCGATCGCCGGGCCGCTGGTGATCTTCACCGACGTGCCGAGCTCAGTGCCGATGATCAGGGCGAGGCTGGTCTTGCCCAGCCCGGGCGGGCCGGAGAGCAGCACGTGGTCCGGCGGCCGGCCGCGCCGCTTGGCGCCCTCCAGCACCAGTTCCAGCTGCCGGGCCACCTTGGGTTGGCCGATGAAGTCGTCCAGGGAGTGCGGCCGCAGGGCCGACTCGACGACCCGCTCCTCCTCACCGGCCTGGGCCGACACCGAGTAGTCCCGCCCCGGGCCGGCGTCGGCGGCCGACAGCCCCCGGTCGAACGGCGTGCTCACGGCCTACCCAGCAGCCGCAGGGCCTGCCGCAGCAGCACCGCCACCTCGACCGAACCGGTCGCCGCGACCTGCTCGTCGGCGATCGGCGCGAGCTGCCCGACGGCGCTCTCGGCCTCCTTGCCGGTCCAGCCCAGGCCCACGAGGGCCGAGGTGAGCTGGTCCCGCCAGGGCGCGACCGGCGTGACCGGCGGCAGGCCGGCAGGCGCCGGCGCGCCGTCCAGCTGCGTGTCGGTGCTCGTGGACCCGAGCCGGTCGCGCAGCTCCAGGATCAGCCGCTCGGCGCCCTTCTTGCCGATGCCGGGGACCTGGGTGAGCGCCTTGACGTCGGCCATCGACACCGCGCGACGGACCTCCCGCGGCGGGTGGATGGCCAGCACCGCCTGGGCCAGCCGCGGACCCACGCCGTTGGCGGTCTGCAGCAGCTCGAACAGCTGGCGCTCGTCGTCGTCGGCGAACCCGTAGAGGGTCAGGGAGTCCTCGCGCACGACGAGGCTGGTCGACAGCCGGGCGTCCTCCCCCACCTGCAGGCGGGCGATGGTGCCGGGGGTGCACTGCACCGACAGCCCGATGCCGCCGACCTCGACCACGGCGCCGTCCGGCGACACGGCCGCCACGCGGCCGCTCACACTCGCGATCACCGGGACACCCCCGTCCAGCGCGGCAGCGTCGTGGACCGCACGGGGGCACCGATGCCCCCGGCCAGCGCGGCGTGGCGCAGCCGCTGCTGCGCGGGCCCCCGCCAGGCATGGCAGACGGCGAGCGCCAGCGCGTCGGCGGCGTCGGCGGGCTTGGGCGGGGACGACAGCCCCAGCACCCGGGTGACCATGAGGGTGACCTGCTCCTTGTCGGCTCGGCCGCTGCCGGAGATGGCGGCCTTGACCTCGCTGGGCGTGTGCCAGGCGACCGGCCGGTCGGCCTGCGCCGCGGCGAGTGCCGCGACGCCGGCGGCCTGGGCGGTGCCGGTGGCGGTGCCCTTGTTGTTCTGGGTGAACACCCGCTCGATCGCCACGACGTCGGGCCGGTGCTCGCGCAGCAGCGCGGTCACCGCGGTGTGCAGCTCCAGCAGCCGCAGCTCCAGGTCCAGCTCGGCGGCGGTGCGGACGACGCCCACGCCCACCGCCGCCGGGCGGGCGCCGGGACGCCCGTCGACCACGCCCCACCCGCACCGGGTGAGGCCCGGGTCGATGCCGAGCACTCGCATGGCCGCGCCTCCCGATGACCGAACTGGTGTTCGACCGAGGTTAACCGCCCGGGACGACGACAGGACGCAACACGCCCACGGTCCCACTCGGCCACGCCCGGGCGGCCCCGTCCAGAGGCTCGCCGCGAGCCTGCGAGCGGTGAGGAGGACGGGGTCCTCCAGCCGACCTCGTCCACGCGTCGTCCTCCGCCCCGGTCGGCTCCTCGCTCGCTGGCGCTCGCTGCGATGCTCCCGGCGGCGTCACCCGACCTTCTCGAGCACCTCGTCGGAGACGTCGTAGTTCGCGTAGACGTTCTGCACGTCGTCGCAGTCCTCGAGCGCGTCGATGAGGCGGAACACCTTGCCCGCCGCCTCCTCGTCGAGCTCGACGGTGACGCTCGGCAGGAACCCGGCCTCGGCCGAGTCGTAGTCGATCCCGGCGTCCTGCAGCGCGGTCCGGACGGCGACCAGGTCCGTGGGCTCGCTGACCACCTCGAAGGAGTCGCCCTGGTCGCGGACCTCCTCCGCGCCGGCCTCGAGCACCGCCATGAGGACGCTGTCCTCGTCGACGCCGTCGGCCTTGGGGACCACGACGACGCCCTTGCGCGAGAACAGGTAGGAGACCGAGCCCGGGTCGGCCATCGAGCCGCCGTTGCGGGTCATCGCCGTCCGCACCTCGGAGGCCGCGCGGTTGCGGTTGTCGGTGAGGCACTCGACCAGCACCGCCACGCCGGCGGCCGCGTAGCCCTCGTACATGATCGTCTGCCAGTCCGCGCCCCCGGCCTCCGCCCCCGAGCCGCGCTTGACGGCGCGGTCGATGTTGTCGTTGGGGACCGAGGACTTCTTGGCCTTCTGGATGGCGTCGTACAGCGTCGGGTTGCCCGCCGGGTCCCCACCGCCCACCCGGGCCGCGACCTCGACGTTCTTGATCAGCTTGGCGAAGAGCTTGCCGCGCTTGGCGTCGATCGCGGCCTTCTTGTGCTTCGTCGTCGCCCACTTCGAGTGGCCGCTCACGGCAATCCCCTCTCGTCCCCGGCTGCAGCGCCGGCCCTCTCGGCCAGGTGGCGGCGGACGATGTCCGCGAACAGCGCCTGCACCCGGCGGTCCCCGGTCGGTTCGGGGTGGAAGCTGGTGGCCACCGGGGTCCCCCGGCGGACGGCGACGATCCTACCGGCGGCCGCTGCGCCGACGACCCGGACGAGGACCTGCACGTCCCCGGCGGCCTCGTGCACCCCTGGTCCACGGGCACGGGGACGGGGCTACGGCCCGGCCGCCCGGCGGGAGCTCCACGCCAGCAGCCGCTCCAGGGGGCCCCGTCCCAGCTGCAGCCGCCACACCGTGGCCACCACCAGCGCGGTGACCGTGAACCGCACCCACAGCCCCCAGTCGTCCGAGGATGCGACGCCCAGCAGCCAGATGGCCACGATCTGCGCGGTGTAGACCGACAGCGCCATCGCGCCCACCGCGGCCACCGGGTGGGTTGGCCGGGGCGCGAGGTCGGCCAGGACCAGGCAGACGCCGATCACCGCGACCGCCACCCCGGCGGAGCCGACGACCTCGAACGGCGTCCCGCTGTGCGGCTCGGCGCCGGCGAACCAGGCCGGGTCCCACTCGCCGGAGCGGCCGAAGCCCAGTTCCATCCCGGCGAACCGGCGCCCCGGGCCGGCCAGCCGGGCACTGAGCCACCCGCCGCCGTAGCCCAGCACCGCGGCGAGCGCGCCGCCGGCGACCAGGCCCGCCCGCGCCCGGGCCGCGCGCAGGTCCAGCCGGCCGACGGCGAGCCCCACCAGCACGAACGCCAGCCAGACCAGCGCCGGGTAGTGGCCGGTGACCAGCAGCCAGACGAACGGGCCGCGCTCCTCGTGCCGGGCGGTGGCGAACTGGCCGACGGCCAGGACGACCGGCGGAGCGGCCAGCGCGACGACCCCGGCCCCGAGCAGCAGCCGCCGCGGCGACCAGCGCAGGAACGGCAGCGCCAGCACGAAGAGGACGGCGTAGACCTCGAGGATGATCGCGACGAAGGTGTCCAGCAGCTCCAGGACGCCGCCGATGGCGAACACCCACGCGGCCCGGACGAGGACGCGCGTGCGGGCCCGGGCCAGCTCGCGGCCGGGAGCGGGGACGGCGCCGCCCGACAGCAGGGCGATCGAGATCCCCGCGAGCGTCGCGAAGAGGATCGACGAGCGCCCGTCGACCACCACGCCCCAGGTCCCGGGGTCCCAGGTCAGCTCCCCGGTCCGGCCCAGGTGGGCGCCGAACATGCCCAGGACGGCGAGCCCCCGCGCGACGTCGAGACCGGCGACGCGGCGGGGCAGGCCGGGCAGCCGTCGGTCGGCCGCGCGCTCCTGCTCCAGGGTCACGGCGCGAGGGTAGGTGCGGTCCCTGGGATCGTGCCGGACCGCGGGCGACGCACCACCCGGCCACCGCCGCTCAGGACCGCGGCCGTCCGCCACCGGCGGCGCTGCTGGTGACCTCCCGCAGGCCGTCCTCGATGTCGAAGAAGCGGGGCGCCGGGCGGGCGGCGTGCAGGCGCAGCAGCCCCGTCAGCCGGCGGCTGCGCAGCAGGTGGGTGTCGCGCACCGCGTCGTTGTAGAACCGCCGCGCCAGCCCGATCCGGGTCGCGGTGCCGTCCAGGTCGGCCCGCAGCGCGACCGGCACGCCCGGCAGGTCGGCCGGGAGGTCCCGCAGCTCCCGGCCCAGCGCGTTCTCCGCGAGCTCCCGGTCGCCGGCGTGCGGGGCGCGCGCCTCGCGGGCGGCCGCCGACAGCCGGGCGGCCCGCTCCTCCCCCACGGCGGCGGCGTGGTCGCGGGCCAGCTCCGCGGCCAGCCCGGCCCGCCGCTGCAGCTGGGTGTCGAGAGCGGTCCAGGCCCGGGCGACACGCACCTCCAGGCGGCGCAGCCGGGTCAGCGTCCAGCCCGCCCACAGCGCCAGGAGCACCACGACGGCCGCGACCGCGAGCAGCAGCCAGACGTCGGGGGTCACGGCGGGTCAGGCTAGCGCTGCACCCACCGGCGCAGGGTCGACCGCGGCGGGGCGTCGTCCGTGTCGTCGTCGGCCACGTCCGGCAGGTCGGCCAGGCCGTCGTCGGACTCCTCGGCGGTGACCTCCCCGGATCCGGGCAGGACGACGGTCTCGTAGACGTCGAGGATCCGGCGGGCGATGACCGACCAGTCGTAGGCCGCCGCGGCCTCGCGCCCGGTCGCCGACAACCGCGCGCGGCGCTGCGGGTCGGCGAGCAGGTCCGACAGCGCGCGGGCCAGCGCCCGGGCGTCGCCGCGGCGCACGAGCACGCCCGCCGCGCCGTCCTGCAGCACCTGGGCGAACGCGTCGAGGTCGCTGGCGACGATCGGTGCCCCCGCGGCCAGCGCCTCGATGAGGATGATCCCGAAGGACTCCCCCAGGAGGTTCGGCGCGCAGTACACGTCGACCGACCGGAGGAGGGCGGCCTTGTCCTCCTCCGACAGCTCCCCGAGCAGGGAGACGTGCGGCCGCAGGTCGTCGCCGAGCTGCTCGTACACCGCGTCGGGGTCGCCGCGCCCGGCGATGAGCAACTGGGCGCCCGGGTGCCTGCGGACGACGGTGCGCATGGCCTCGAGCAGGACCGGCAGGCCCTTGCGCGGCTCGTCGTAGCGCCCGAGGAAGCCGATCGTGGGGCCGTCGACCCCGCGGGTGTGCCCGGGCAGCGTCGGGCCCTCGGCGAACGCGGCGACGTGCACGCCGTTCGGGATGATGACCGCGTCCCCGCCCAGGTGCTCGACCTGCACCCGGCGGGCGAAGTCCGACACCGCGATCCGCCCGGTGATCTTCTCCAGCCACGGCCGGATCACCGGGCCCCACGCGGCCAGCCACTTCGACCGCGTGGTGGCCGCGTGGAAGGTGGCCACGATCGGGCCCTTGGCGATCATGCACACCAGCAGCCCGATCGACGGCGGCGCCGGGTCGTGCACGTGGACGACGTCGAAGTGGCCCTCCCGCAGCCAGCGGCGCACCCGCGCGGCCGACACCGGCCCGAACTGCACGCTGGCCATCGAGCCGTTGTACGGGACGGGGACGGTCCGCCCGGCCCAGGTCACGTGCTCGGCGGGCAGGGACTCCTCCCGCTCGGCGGGGGTGAGCACCTCGACGTGGTGGCCCATCGCGCGCAGCGTCTCGGCCAGGTCGCGCACGTGGTACTGGACGCCGCCGGGGACGTCCCACTGGTAGGGGCAGACCAGCCCGATGCGCATCAGCGCCGCTCCGGAGGGGGGTCGGGCGGGACGTCGGACCAGATCCGGCCGAGCATGTGCCAGTCCTCCGGACGGCGGGCGATGCTCTCGGTGAAGGCGTCGGCGACCCCCTGCATCGCGGCGCCGATGCGGTCGCGCAGCCGGCCCGGCCCGTCGACGGGGACCTCGGGGAAGACGTCGAAACGCCAGCCCCGCTCGGTGAACGAGCAGAACGCCGGGTGCAGGGCCGCGCCGGTCTGCGCGGCGAGCAACGCCGGCCCGCTGGGCAGGGTCGTCGGGCGGCCGGAGAACTCCACGGGGACGCCGCCGGCGCCGAGGTCCCGGTCGGCCACCAGGCAGGTCCACCCGCCGCCCTCGACCCACTCGCGCAGCACGGTCGAGCTCGGGCGCGGCCCGCCGGTCAGCGGGACCACCCGCATCCCCAGGGACTCCCGGTACTCCAGGAAACGGCGGTACAGCGACTCCGGCCGCAGGCGCTCGGCGACGGTCATGAACGGCCCGCCGAGCCAGTCGGTCAGCCACACCCCCGCGGCGTCCCAGTTGCCGCTGTGCGGCAGCGCCGCGATCACGCCGCGGCGCTCGCTGCGGGCCTTCTCGAAGTGCTCCACGCCGGTGTGCACGGTGCCGGCGACGATCCGCTCGCGGGACAGCCGCGGCAGCCGGAACGCCTCCTGCCAGTAGCGGGCGTAGGAGCGCATCGCGCGCGTGGTGAGCTCGTCGAGCTCCGCCTCGGACAGCCGCCCCCCGGTGACCACCCGCAGGTTGGCGCGCAGCTGGCGGACGCCCCTCCCGCCCCGCGCGGCGGCCCAGCGCCCCGCCGCGTCGAAGGCGCCCCGGGCGACCGGCTCGGGCAGCCGCTGGACCGCACCCCAGCCCGCCGCGAAGCCGAGGTCGGTCAGCCGGGCACCGACCCGGGAGGGCAGCGGCGGGCGCCCGGTTCCGGCGGACGGGCCCGGCGCACCGGGGGCCGGCGCCGCGGGCGCGGGACCCACCGCGTCGCTCACGGGGCGGCGCCCGGCGGGGGCGGGGACGGCGGCGACGACGGGAGGGCCCGGCCGCGGCCCTGCCGGTGGACGGCGGCGAACCGCTGCCCCACGGTGACCGCGCTGCCGACCAGCAGCACCCACAGCGCGACGTGCACCGCGTACGGGATGCCCAGCCCGCTGAAGCCGGTGCCGACCAGCACGAGGATCAGCCGCTCGGTGCGCTCGACGATGCCCACGTCGCAGCGGAGCCCGACGCCCTCGGCCCGCGCCTTGACGTAGGAGGTCAGCACCCCGAGCACCAGGCACAGCAGGGCCAGCAGCACCAGGAGGCGGTTGTCCCCCTCCCCGGAGAACCACCACACCAGCGCGCCGAAGATCGCCGCGTCCGCCGCCCGGTCGCCGGTGGAGTCCAGCACCGCGCCGAACACCGAGCCACCGCCCCGGGCGCGGGCCAGCGCGCCGTCGAGCATGTCGAGCAGCACGAACACCGTCACGGTGAACGCGCCCCAGAACAGGTGCCCGGTGGCGATCAGCCCGGCCGCGCCGGCGATCGCGCCGAGCGTGCCGACCAGGGTGACCGTGTCCGCGGTGACCCCGGCCCGCAGGAGCCCGGCCACCACCGGCGCCCAGAACCGCCCGACAGCGGCACGGGCGTTGACGCCGAGCATCAGTCCCCCCGGACCGGAGCGGACCGGTCGGCGTCCGGCCAGTGCGCGGCCAGCAGCGAGCGGGTCTCGGCCAGCACCTGGGGCAGCACCCGGGTCAGCCCGATGACCGGCATGAAGTTGGTGTCCCCGCCCCAGCGCGGCACGGCGTGCTGGTGCAGGTGGTCGGCGATGCCGGCGCCGGCGACCGAGCCCTGGTTCATGCCGATGTTGAACCCGTGCGCCCCGGACACCGAGCGGACCACCCGCATCGCCGTCTGGGTGAACCGGCCGAGCTCGACGACCTCCGGCTCGGTGAGGTCGGTGTAGTCGGGAACGTGCCGGTAGGGCACGAGCATCAGGTGGCCGGCGTTGTACGGGTAGAGGTTGAGGACGGCGTAGACGGTCTCCCCGCGCGCCACGACCAGCCCCTCCTCGTCGCTCATCTGCGGGATGAGGCAGAACGGGCAGTCGTGGGCACCGGTCGGCTTGCCCTCGCCCCGGATGTAGGCCATCCGGTACGGCGTCCACAGGTGCTCGAAGACCGTCGCCGGGCCGCCGTCGTCGGCGGAGACGGCGACCCGGTAGCTCTCCTCCGCGCCCGTGCTCATCCGGTCACCAGCGCATCGGCGGTCGGGTCGACGTTGGCCCGGCCGGCCACCCACGCCGCGATGGCGCTGACCGCCTGCGCGACGGGCACCCCGTTGTGCTGGCTGCCGTCGCGGAAGCGGAAGGAGACCGCGCCGGCCTCGGCGTCGGTGGCCCCGGCGATGAGCACGAACGGCACCTTCTGCTTGCTCGCCGTGCGGATCTTCTTCTGCATCCGGTCGTCGGAGTCGTCGACCTCCACCCGGATGCCCCGGGCGCGCAGCTCCAGCGCGACGTCGCTGAGGTAGCCGACCTGCTCGTCGGTGACCGGGATCCCGACGACCTGCACCGGCGCCAGCCACGCCGGGAAGGCGCCGGCGTAGTGCTCGGTGAGGACGCCGAAGAACCGCTCGATCGACCCGAACTTCGCGGAGTGGATCATCACCGGCTGCTGCCGGCCGCCGTCGGGCGTCGTGTACTCCAGGCCGAAGCCCGCAGGCTGGTTGAAGTCGTACTGGATGGTCGACATCTGCCAGGTGCGGCCGATGGCGTCGCGGGCCTGCACCGAGATCTTCGGTCCGTAGAACGCCGCCCCGCCCGGGTCGGGGACGAGCTCCAGACCGGTCTCCTCCGCCGCCTCCTCGAGCACGGCGGTGGCGAGGGCCCACTGCTCGTCCGACCCGACGAACTTGGCCTGCTTCTCGGGGTCGTCCCCGCGGGTGGACAGCTCCAGGTAGTAGTCGTCGAGGCCGAAGTCGCGCAGCAGGCCGAGGACGAACGCCAGCAGGTGGCGGACCTCGCCGGGCGCCTGCTCGGGCGTGACGTAGCTGTGCGAGTCGTCCTGGGTGAGGCCGCGCACGCGGGTGAGGCCGTGCACCACGCCGGACTTCTCGTAGCGGTACACGGTCCCGAACTCGAAGAAGCGCAGCGGCAGCTCGCGGTAGGACCGCCCGCGCGACCTGAAGATCAGGTTGTGCATGGGGCAGTTCATCGCCTTGAGGTAGTACTGCGCGTTCTCCAGCTCCATGGGCGGGAACATCGTGTCCGCGTAGTACGGCAGGTGGCCGGAGAGCTCGAAGACGTGCGCCTTGGTGATGTGCGGGGTGCCGACGTAGTCGAACCCCTCCTCGATGTGGCGCTGCCGGACGTAGTCCTCCATCTCCCGCTTGACCACGCCGCCCTTGGGGTGGAACACCGCGAGCCCCGAGCCGATCTCGTCGGGGAAGCTGAACAGGTCCAGCTCCACGCCGAGGCGGCGGTGGTCGCGGCGCTCGGCCTCGGCCAGGTGCTCCAGGTACGCCTTGTGCGCGTCCCTGCTCTCCCACGCGGTGCCGTAGATGCGCTGCAGCTGCGGGTTCTTCTCGCTGCCCCGCCAGTAGGCAGCGGCCGACCGGGTCAGGGAGAACGCCGGGATGGTGGAGGTCCGCGGCAGGTGCGGGCCCCGGCACAGGTCGGTCCAGACCAGGTCGCCGGTGCGCGCGTCGCGGTTGTCGTACATGGTCAGCTGGGCGCCGCCGACCTCCACGTCGGCACCCTCGGCCGCCTCGCCTGCGCCGCCCTTCAACCCGATCAGCTCGAGCTTGTAGGGCTCGTGTGCCAGCTCCGCCTGCGCGTCGGCGTCGCTGATCTCGCGGCGGGAGAAGTACTGGCCGGCCTTGACGATCTCCTGCATCCGCTTCTCGAGGGCCTTGAGGTCCTCGGGGGTGAACGGTCGCTCGGGGTCGAAGTCGTAGTAGAAGCCGTTCTCCACCGGCGGGCCGATGCCCAGCCGGGTACCCGGGAAGAGGTCCTGCACGGCCTGGGCGAGGACGTGCGCCGTCGAGTGCCGGATGACCGCGCGCCCCTCCGGGCTGGCCGCGGGCACGGGCTCGACCTCGGCGTCGGCGTCGGGCACCCACGCCAGGTCCTTGAGGTCACCGGTGGCCACGTCGCGGACGACGACCGCGCCGTCGGGGCCCTTGAGCGGCACCCCGGCCTCCTTGAGCGCGTCCTGGGCCGTCGTCCCGGCCGGCACCCGGACGGGACCGACGGTGGTGGGCGAGGGCGGGGTCGACACGAGAGCGCTCCAGAGGTCGATCGGATTGGCCCCCCGAGCCTAGTGCGCCGCGGGGGGCGCCCCCGGACGACGGCCGGTGCGGTCCCGGCCGGTCACGCGGGGAGGAGCTCGACGGGGTCGCCCGCGCGCACGGTCCCGGGACGGCGCACCTCGGCGTAGACGCCCAGGCAGTGCTTCGGCGTGCGGGTGACCTGCAGCTCGGCCGGGCCGACGCGCAGCACCCGTCCCACCCAGGCCCGTTCGTCCTCCCCCTCGGGCAGGTCAAGCAGCAGGTTGGCCCGCGGGTCGTCGGCCGAGCAGCCGGGTGGCACGTCCCCCTCGGCGGCGCGGTGGACCGCCGCCCGGCTGACGAGGTGCACGGCGGCCGCGTCGACCTGGGGCGCGTCGGCCCGCTCCAGTCGCACGGGGCGGCCGAGGACCTCGGTGAGGGTGATCGTGTCGGCCTCGGTGTCCCCGGTGGCGACCACGCCGGCCATGTCGGGGCTCTCCTTGACCGTCACCCGCTCCCCCGTCGTGGCGTCGACGACGGCCCACACCCGGTCACCGACGAGGCCTCCCGCCCCGACCTCGGCCTCGCGGACGGTCCGCCCACCCAGGCTCTTGACCGGGTAGACGCTCACCTGCACGACCCTGCCGACCGCGTCGCTCACACGTCCTCCTCGCCGGCCCTCGTCCCCCGCGTCCGGGCGCCGCTGGCCGTCACCCGGCCCGCCCGCCGCTCAGGCGACCGTACGGCCCCCCGGCGTGCGGCGGCGGAGCCGGCGGAGCTGCGCGTCGAGGTAGGGCCGCGCCCGCCGCTGCCCGCCTTTCCGGGCGATGGCCGCCTCCAGCGCGGTCAGCGCCCGCGCCAGCCGGGGCGCGTCGACCGGCCAGCGGCGCCGCCGGCACTCCTCCAGCCAGTCGACCGGGCTGCGGTGACCGCGCTCGGCGTTGCACCGGCCGCAGGCGGCCACCTCGTTCTCGATCCACGACGGGCCGCCCTTCACCCGCGGGACGACGTGCTCGGTGGTGGGCCGCACCAGACCCCCGAGCTCCCGGCCGCACCAGGTGCAGGTCGCCCCGTCCCGCTCGAGGACGACGGCCAGCCGCTCGGCCCTCCCGGGCGCCCGCGGACGGACCGGCTCGGGGTCGGGCGGGCGCCGGCGCGGGGACATCTCCCCCATCGTCCTCCTCCGCGGACCGCGGCGGGGCCGATCGCGAGAGGCCCGGCCCGCTGTCCGCGGACCGGGCCTCTGCCGGGAGTGGGCGATACTGGGTTCGAACCAGTGACCTCTTCGGTGTGAACGAAGCGCTCTACCACTGAGCCAATCGCCCGTGCGTCCCCCATTGTGCCAGACGGTCACCGCCAGAGCGGCACCCACCCCGGGACCCAGTCGGGGACGCCCATCACGTGCAGCGTGACCACGAGGACCCCGTAGACGAAGGCCGCCGTCGCCGCCGCGACCGCCAGCCGCACCCAGACCGGCTGCCGCCCCAGCCAGTCGGTCCAGCGCTTGACGTGCTGCTTGGTGAACTCCAGCAGCCGCTCGGCCCAGAAGAACTCCGTCGCCAGGACGAACAGGCCGGCGATGACGGTGAGCCACCCGGGCCCCGGGAGCGGGATGGTCGCCAGGCCGACGGCGACGATCAGGCCACCGACGATGCCGACGCCCAGCCGGTAGGTCGAGTCGACGGTGCGGCTGCCGGCCAGCCGGCGCCGCCACCGGGCCTCGGCGACCCGCTCGCGGAGGCTGCGGAAACCGTCGTCGTCGAAGTGCGCCCTCAGCTGCTCGGGCGTCTGGTGGTGGTGCCGCGCCCGTTCGGGCTGCACCGTCTCCGGACCGGTCAGTTGGTCACCTCCCCGCGAGCGACGAGCTCCGTCGGGGCCGACGGAGCCGAACGACCGGACTCGAGGCTGATCCCGTAGGCGGTGAAGTCGTCGGGGCCGGTCGTCGCGGAGCCTACGGCGCGCAGGTCCATCCGTGGGCGGATGACGTCGAACGTGCCCAGCGCCACCGGCGCGTCACCGCCGAGGCCCCACACCACGTAGGTCTGCTCCCGGGCGTCGTTGACCGACAGCCCGTGGGTCACCACCTGGACCTGGCCGCTGCGCGCGACGACGGTGGCCACCGGCGAGCCGTCGTCCCCGGACAGCGGCGTGACGGTGGCCCGCCCCGGGGTCAGCAGCGCGTCGAGCACCCGGCCCTGCTCGGCGACCGCACCCTGCGCCTGGTCGCGGGCCGAGCTGAGGACGACGTTCCACGTGCCGAGGGCGAGGATCGCCGCCACCGCCGCGGCCACCAGGGCGTTGGGCACGACCCGCCGCCACGGGGTCGGGGGTGCGCTGCGTGCCGCCGGGACGGGGACGACGAGGTCGGGGACCCCGTCCGCCGGCCGGCCCGGGTCGGCGGGCGCGGGCGGCTCCTCGGCGACCGGCGCCGGCGTCGCCTGCTCGGTCGCCTCCACCGCGGCGCGCAGCCGGGCGCGCAGCCGCTCCGAGGGCTGCACGGGGGGCAGCTCGGTCGCCAGCGCCCCCATCACCTCCGCGGTCTCGGCGACGGTGTGCCGGCAGCGGGCGCACTCCGGCAGGTGTGCCGCGACGAGGGTCTCCTCCTCGGGTTCGAGGGCGTGCAGTGCCCAGCCGACGGCCAGCTCGTCGAAGTGCTCGTGGTCCCCGCGCCGCGGCGCGGCGCCCCGGGCCTCGTTCACCGGCTCGGACCCTCCACGCGGGCGGCTCCGCTGAGCGCCCCGCCCCGGGAGCTGCCACCCAGCTCCTCCCGGAGCCGGCGCACGCCGGCGAGCATCCGCGTCTTGACGGTGCCGAGCGGGGTGGCGGTCAGGGCCGCGACCTCCCGCTGGGTGTACCCGCCGTAGTAGGCGAGGGTCAGCGCCTCGCGCTGCGCCGCGGACAGGGTGCCCAGCGCGGCCCGGACGCGGTCGGCCACCACCCGCGCCCAGACGTCGTCCTCCACGTCGCGGGTCGCCGTGGGTTCGGTGAGCGTCAGGTCGTCGGCCACCCGGCTGCGCCGGCGCCGGTGGGCCTCCTCCCGGCGGACGGCGTCCACGGCCTGGTGGTGGACCAGCGCCATGAGCCAGGCGGGGAGGCTGCCGCGGTCACGGTCGTAGGCCCCGGGATCCCGCCAGATCCCGAGGAACACCTCCTGGACGACGTCCTCGGCCAGCGCGTCGTCCGCCAGGACGCGCCGGGCGAGCGCGAAGGCGGGGCGGCTGAACCGGTCGTAGAGGTCCTCCAGGGCACCCCGGTCCCCCGCGCGCACCCGCAGCAGCAGGTCGGCGTCCCGGGGGTCGTCCCCGCCCCGCCGTGGCGGACGGCTCACGGCGACCATCGTCACACGCGTCGGCCACGCCGGGGAGAGCGCGCGGTTCAGGACGGCCCGGAGCGGGCACCCATGGCCTGACACGCCCGGGGGGACCGCGGCGTGACCTCGCTCAGGAAAGGTCGTTGTTGGGAACATGACCAGCCGCTCGACGCCCGGGTACACCTGCCCCACGACCCTGCACCTCGTCGGACCGCAGTCCTGGACCGAGGTGCCCGCGGTGTTGTCCTACGAGGTCCGCGACCCGTTCGCGGTCCGGATCACCTTCGGCGACGGGGACGCCACCGACGACGAGGGCATCGCCTGGCTGGTCGGTCGCGAACTGCTCCGGGCCGGCCTGGATCGGCCCGCCGGGGACGGCGACGTGCGGCTGTGGCCGTCCCGGACCTCCGGCGACGTCCTGTTCCTCCACCTGCGCGCGCCCTCGGGCGAGGCGCTCTTCGAGGTCTCCCGCGGCACGGTGGCCGGGTTCCTGCGGCTGACCGAGAACGTCGTGCCCGTCGGCGAGGAGTCCTCCGTGCTCGACGTGGACGACGAGCTGACCGCCCTGCTGTCCAACGGCGGGGCCGACCCGAGCGGCCGCTGACCCCACGGGGGGACCCCCCTGAGACGCCGTCTCCGGGTCCTGTATTGTTCTCCCTGTACGACAGCAACGCGGACGTGGCTCAGTTGGTAGAGCATCACCTTGCCAAGGTGAGGGTCGCGGGTTCGAATCCCGTCGTCCGCTCGGAACCTCGGGCGCTGGTCGCGAGACCGGCGCCCGTGTGTGCGGTGGAGTGGCCGAGAGGCGAGGCAACGGCCTGCAAAGCCGTCTACACGGGTTCAAATCCCGTCTCCACCTCGGCGTCTCGCCGAGCGCGGTGAGGCGGAACGGGCGATTGGCTCAGTGGTAGAGCGCTACCTTGACACGGTAGAGGTCACTGGTTCGAACCCAGTATCGCCCACAACGAGAGAGGCCCGGGTCGGACGACCTGGGCCTCTTCGCGTCCCCGGACCCGGTCAGCCGAGCGCCGGCGCCACCCGCTCGGCCCAGAAGCGGTCGACCTGCGCCTCGAGGTCCTCCGGCGTGCCGCTGTTGTCCAGGACGACGTCGGCGACGGCGCGGCGCTGCTCGTCGGTGGCCTGGGCGGCGATGCGCGCGCGGGCGTCGTCCTCGCCGAGCCCCCGCTGCAGGAGCCGCCGGACACGGGTCTCCAGGTCCGCCTCCACCACCAGCACGAGGTCGTAGGACGCCGCCTGGCCGGTCTCCACCAGCAGCGGCACGTCCTGCACCACGACGGCGTCGGCCGGCGCCTCGGCGACCAGTTCGGCGGCCCGGGCCCGCACCAGCGGGTGGACGATGCCGTCGAGCCGGGCCCGCGCCTGCGGGTCGGCGAAGACGATCGCCGCGAGGGCGGGCCGGTCCAGGGCTCCCTCGGCGGTCAGCACGCCGGGCCCGAACGCGTCGACGACGGCGGAGAGCCCCGCGGTACCCGGCGCGACGACCTCGCGGGCGATGCGGTCGGCGTCGACGATCCGCGCGCCCCGGGCGGCCAGCAGCCCCGCCACGGTGCTCTTGCCCGATCCGATCCCGCCGGTCAGCCCGATGCGCAGCACGCACGGACAGTAGCCAGCACGCCAGGGCCGATCACGGACGGGTAACACCCGCCCGTCCTGCCCGGCGCGTCGCTCCAGTCACACGCGTCCCGTGGACAACTCTGTCCTCGGCGCACTTCCCCGCCGAGAGAGGCAGAACCGACCATGTCCCGATCCGCCCACGCGGCTCCCTCGTCGGCCCCCGTTGCTGTCCGCCGGGGCCCCGGTCGACACCGGCTGGACCGCCCCACCGGCGTCCGGTGCACCGACCTGCCGGCCGTGCGTGAGCGACTGGAGCGCAACGCCGGCGTCCGCCCGCGCAACGCGTTCATGCGCTGGCTGTCGGCCACCGCGCCGGCCGGCCGGCACACCTGGCAGTTCCTGGCCAACACCGGCGGGCGCCCGCGTACCGCGTTCGCGATCATCCTGAGCCTGTAGCAAGGTCCCACCTGCCCCGGCCGGCCCGGCCTCGTGCGGGGTCCCGCCGCGAGCTCCGCGAGGGGCGGGGGCAGGGGGTCCTTCGACTCGTCCCTCCAGGGGATGGGAGGGACGACCGAGGCCGGGGACCCCGCGGGGACCCGGGCCTCGGCCTCAGGTGGTGCAGCTGCGCTCAGCCGAGCGCGGTCACTCCCCGCCGGCGAGCTTGGCCCGCAGCGCGGCGAGCGCCTCGTCGCTGGCCAGCGTGCCGCCCGAGGTGTCGCTCGGGGCCGCGTCGCCACCGCTGGAGTAGTTGCCGCCGGCCGCAGCCTCGGCGTCGGCCTCCTTGGCGGCCGCGATCTGCTTGCGGTGCGCCTCGTAGCGAGCCTGGGCCTCGGCGTACTGCCGCTCCCACTCGTCGCGCTGCGCCTCGAAGCCCTCGCGCCACTCGCCGGTCTCCGGGTCGAAGCCCTCGGGGTAGATGTAGTTGCCCTGCTCGTCGTAGGACGCGGCCATGCCGTAGGCGGCCGGGTCGAACTGGTCCTCGTCGCCGATGACGCCCTCGTTGGCTTGCTTGAGCGACAGCGAGATCCGGCGCCGGTCGAGGTCGATGTCGATGACCTTGACCAGGATCTCGTCGCCGACCTGCACGACCTGCTCGGGGATCTCCACGTGGCGCTCGGCCAGCTCGGAGATGTGCACCAGACCCTCGATGCCCTCGTCGACGCGGACGAACGCACCGAAGGGCACCAGCTTGGTGACCTTGCCGGGCACGACCTGGCCGATCTGGTGGGTCCGGGCGAACTGCCGCCACGGGTCCTCCTGCGTCGCCTTCAGCGACAGGGAGACCCGCTCGCGGTCCAGGTCGACGTCGAGGACCTCGACGGTGACCTCCTGGCCGACCTCGACGACCTCCGACGGGTGGTCGATGTGCTTCCAGGACAGCTCGGAGACGTGCACCAGGCCGTCGACGCCGCCCAGGTCCACGAACGCACCGAAGTTGACGATCGAGGAGACGACGCCGGTGCGGACCTGGCCCTTGGCGAGCTTGTTGAGGAACTCGCTGCGGACCTCGGACTGGGTCTGCTCCAGCCACTGCCGGCGGGAGAGGACGACGTTGTTGCGGTTCTTGTCGAGCTCGATGATCTTGGCCTCGAGCTCGCGGCCCACGTAGGGCTGCAGGTCGCGGACGCGGCGCATCTCGACCAGCGAGGCGGGGAGGAACCCGCGCAGGCCGATGTCGAGGATGAGGCCACCCTTGACGACCTCGATGACGGTGCCGGTGACGACCTCGTCGGCTTCCTTCTTCGCCTCGATCGTGCCCCAGGCGCGCTCGTACTGGGCGCGCTTCTTGGACAGGATCAGGCGGCCTTCCTTGTCCTCCTTCTGGAGGACGAGGGCTTCCACCTCGTCGCCGACGGTGACGACCTCGTTGGGGTCGACGTCGTGCTTGATGGACAGCTCCCGCGAGGGGATGACGCCCTCGGTCTTGTAGCCGATGTCCAGCAGCACCTCGTCCCGGTCGACCTTGACGATGACGCCTTCGACGATGTCGCCGTCGTTGAAGTACTTGATCGTCTGGTCGATCGCGGCGAGGAAGTCCTCCTCGGTGCCGATGTCGTTGACGGCGACCTGGGGGGTGCTGTTCGGACGGACCTGGGTGGAGGTCATGTGGTCGAGTGCTCCGGACGGGGGATGAGAAGGGACAGGACGACCCGCGGCCGGGTGACCGCGGGGAGCGGGGAGACCGGCGCGCGCCGACCCCCGTTGGGGACAGCACAGACAGACCTCTGGCGCATTCCCATGCTACTGACGTCCGGAGGGACGGGTCCACCTGGGTCGGCACCCGTCTGACGCCACCTGCGGCGTGTCACGATCGGCGTGTCATGAACGGTCGCCCGCCACCCCCCGGTCTCCCCCTCGCCGAGGACGGCTACCCGGCCCCCGGCGGGGTGACCCGGCGTCCCTCGGGCGCCGCGGAGTCCGCCCGGGCCAACCGCCGCTGGTGGGACGCCGCGGCGCCGGCCTACCTCGCCGAGCACGGCGCCGACCTCGGCGACGCGGACTTCCTGTGGTGCCCGGAGGGGCTGCGGGAGGGCGACGCGCACCTGCTCGGGGACGTCGCGGGCCGCCGGGTGCTGGAGGTCGGCTGCGGATCGGCGCCCTGCTCGCGCTGGCTGCGCCGCGCCGGCGCCGACGTCGTGGCGCTGGACCTCTCGGGCGGGATGCTCGCCCGCGCGGCGGAGCTCAACCGGTCCACCGGCATCGCCGTCCCCCTGGTGCAGGCCGACGTCGGGGCGCTCCCGCTCGCCTCGGCGAGCGTGGACGTGGCCTGCTCGTCCTACGGCGGGCTGCCCTTCGTCGCCGACGTCGAGGACGCCCTGGCCGAGGTGGCGCGGGTGCTGCGGCCGGGTGGCCGCTTCGTCGCGTCGGTGAACCACCCGATGCGCTGGCCGTTCCCCGACTCCCCCGACCCCGGGGACCTGCGCATCGTCTCGTCCTACTTCGACCGCACCCCGTACGTGGAGACCGACGACGACGGGCGCGCGGTCTACGTCGAGCACCACCGCACGGTCGGCGACTGGGTGCGCGCCGTCGTCGGCGCGGGGTTCGTGCTGGCGGACCTGGTCGAGCCGGAGTGGACGCCGGGCCGCACCCAGGAGTGGGGCCAGTGGTCACCGGCCCGCGGAGCCCTCGTCCCGGGCACGCTGATCCTGGTGTGCACGAAGACCGCCCCACCCGGGCGTTGACGCGGCACCCTCACCCTCGACCCCAGGTCGACGGTGAGACCTCACCAGGGGTCGCCGTCGCGCCAGTCACAGGCCAGCTCACCGTCGAGGTCCAGCGGCGCCGGTCCCGGCAGGACGTACACGGAGCCGTCGTCGTCCGGGGTGCGGCGCAGGCCCGCAGGGGTGAGCACCGCCGTGGGGCCCCGCCAGGCCTGCCAGCCGCGGGCGGCGTAGAGCGCGGCGCCGTCGTCGGTGGCGCTGAGGGCGCCGGCGTCGTACGCGCGGCGGACGACGGCCTCGAGCTGGTCCATGACCGCCGACGCGACGCCCCGGCGCCGGTGCGGGGCGGCGACCGCCACGGCCTCGACGTAGCCGACGCGCAGCGCCCTCCCCCGGTGCAGCAGCCGGCGCTGGACGACGGCACCGTGGCCGACGAGCCGACCGCCGTCGAGCACGAGGGCGTGCACGCCGCCGAGCGCGTGCTCCCAGTCCTCGTCGGTGAAGTCGCCCTCGAACGCCTCGTCGAGGAGGGTCCGGGCCGCCGCGAGGAGGTCGTCCGGCAGCTGCGCGGTGTGCGCGACGGTGAGGCCCCGGGGCCGGGCGGGTGCGGCTGGTCGGGCGTCGGTGTCCGCCATCAGTGCGCGGCGGCATCCCAGCTGGCACCGAAGCCGACGGAGACCTCCAGCGGCACCGAGAGGCGGGCGGCGCCGGCCATCTCGCGGCGCACCAGTGCCTCCAGCGCCTCCCGCTCCCCCGGCGCGACCTCGAGCACCAGCTCGTCGTGCACCTGCAGCAGCATCCGGGAGCGCAGCCCCTCGGCGGCGACGGCCTTCTCCACGTTCAACATGGCGACCTTGATGACGTCGGCCGCCGAGCCCTGGATCGGGGCGTTGAGCGCCATCCGCTCGGCCATCTGGCGCCGCTGCCCGTTGTCGCTGGTCAGGTCGGGCAGGTAGCGGCGCCGGCCGAGCGTCGTCTCGGTGTAGCCGGTCTGCCGGGCGTCGTCGACGACGCTGTCGAGGTAGTCACGGATGCCGCCGAAGCGCTCGAAGTAGGCGTGCATCTGCTCGCGGGCCTCCTCGGTGGAGATCCGCAGCTGCTGGGAGAGGCCGTAGGCCGACAGCCCGTAGGCCAGCCCGTAGCTCATGGCCTTGATCCGGCGGCGCATCTCCGGGTCGACGTCCTCGATCGGGATGTTGAACGCCCGGGCGGCGACGAAGGAGTGCAGGTCCTCCCCGGACGTGAAGGCCTCGATCAGGCCCTCGTCCCCGGAGAGGTGGGCCATGATCCGCATCTCGATCTGGCTGTAGTCCGCCGTCATCAGCGACTCGTAGCCGGAGCCGACGACGAACGCCTGCCGGATCCGGCGGCCCTCGGCGGTGCGGATCGGGATGTTCTGCAGGTTCGGGTCGGTGGAGCTCAGCCGGCCGGTCGCGGCGATCGTCTGCTGGAACGTCGTGTGGATGCGCCCGCCGTCGTCGACCATCGGGATCAGGCCGTCGATGACCGTGCGCAGCCGGGTGACGTCGCGGTGGCGGAGCAGGTGCTCGAGGAACGGGTGACCGGTCTGCTCGAGCAGCCAGGTGAGCGCGTCGGCGTCCGTGGTGTAGCCGGACTTGATCTTCTTGGTCTTCGGCAGGCCCAGCTCGTCGAAGAGCACCGCCTGCAGCTGCTTGGGCGAGCCGAGGTTCACCTCGCGGCCGATCACCGCGTAGCACTCGGCGGCCGCGGCCGCGACGCCCTCGGCGAACTCCCGCTGCAGCTCCTGGAGGAACTCCAGGTCGGCGGCGATCCCCCGCTGCTCCATGCGGGCCAGGACGAAGGTGAGCGGCAGCTCCATCGCGCCGAGCAGGTGGTCGCCGCCACGCTGGCCCAGCACCGACTCGAGCGCGTCGGACAGGTCGTTGACCGCGACGGCCTTGAGGACGTCGGCCGTGGCCGCCTCGCGGGCGAGGTCGGCCTCCGAGGGGCCCATCCCGTCGAGGGTCAGCTGCGACTCCTCGGCGGCGGCGTCCCTGAGCTCGCGGCGCAGGTAGCGCACCGCGAGGTCGCCGAGGTCGAAGGAGCGCTGGCCGGGCAGCGCGAGGTAGGCGGCGAGCGCGGTGTCGCTGACCACCCCCTCGAGCTCCCAGCCGCGCGCCCAGACGGCCAGCAGCGGCCCCTTGACCTCGTGGACCACCTTCGGCCGGGACGGGTCGGCGAGCCACGCGGCGAGCGCCTGCTCGTCGGTGACGTCGAGGTCGGGACCGAGGTCGACGAAGGTGGTGTGGTCGTCGGCGGCGGCCAGCGCCAGGCCGGTCAGCTCCCCGGTGCCCCGCCCCCACGTGCCGCGGAAGATGACGCCGGTGCGGCCGGTGGTGGCGTGCTCGTCCAGCCACGCCCCCAGCCCGCCCGCCGGCACCTCGTCGACGGCGACGTCGAAGCCGCCCTCCACCTCGGGCTCGGCGCTGCTGAGCGTGGCGAACAGCCGGTCCCGGAGCACCCGGAACTGCAGGTTGTCGAAGAGGGTGTGCACCTCGTTGCGGTCCCACGGCTGGACGGCGAGGTCGGCGGGCCCCACCTCGAGCGGCACGGCACGGTCGAGCTCGGTCAGCCGGCGGTTCTGCAGGACCGACGACAGGTGCTCGCGCAGCTTGTCGCCGACCTTGCCCTTGACGGTGTCGACCCGGTCGACGAGCGCGTCGAGCGACCCGTACTCGCGCACCCACTTGGCGGCGGTCTTCTCCCCCACGCTCGGGATGCTGGGCAGGTTGTCACTGGGGTCGCCCCGCAGTGCGGCGAAGTCCGGGTACTGGGCCGGCGACAGGCCGTACTTGGCCTCGACCTCCTCCGGGGTGAACCGGGTGAGGTCGGAGACGCCCTTGCGCGGGTACAGCACGGTCACGTGCTCGTTGACCAGCTGCAGGGCGTCGCGGTCGCCGGTGCAGATGAGCACGTCCATGCCCTGCTCGACGGCGGCCACGGTGAGGGTCGCGATGACGTCGTCGGCCTCGAAGCCCTCGGCGGTGATCACCGGGATGTGCAGGGCCGCGAGCACCTCCTGGATGAGGCTGACCTGGCCGCGGAAGTCCGTGGGGCTCTCCGCCCGGTTGGCCTTGTACTCCGCGTAGATCTCGCTGCGGAACGTCTTGCGCCCCACGTCGAAGGCGACCGCGAGGTGCGTCGGCTGCTCGTCGCGGAGCACGTTGATCAGCATCGACGTGAACCCGTAGACGGCGTTCGTCGGCTGCCCCGTGGTGGTGGAGAAGTTCTCCACCGGCAGGGCGAAGAAGGCGCGGTAGGCCAGGGAGTGCCCGTCGAGCAGCAGCAGCCGCGGGCGCACGGCGCCAGCGGTCGGGACGGCGGGGCTGGACGCGGGGGCGGAGACCGGAGCGGACATCGGGCCCGATCCTAGTGAAGGGACCCCGCTGCCCCCCGGCCCTCGCGAGCTCGGGTCGGGCCCCTGCAGCGGGGCCGTGGACGGTTACCGTGCCGCGGTGACCCTCGCCCGCCCCGACTGGCTGCCCCCGGGCTTCTCCAGCCCGCTCGACGAGAAGCTCGGCATCGAGATCACCGACTACGACCCCGAGCACCTGGTCGCCACCATGCCGGTCGAGGGCAACCAGCAGCCGGCCGGGCTGCTCCACGGCGGGGCCACCTGCGCGCTGGTCGAGACGGTCGCGTCCTGGGCGGCGGCCCTCGGCGCGGGCCCGGGACGCACCTGCGTCGGCGTCGAGCTCAACGTCAGCTACCTGCGGGCGGCCACCAGCGGGACGGTCACCGCCGTCGCCACACCGGTGCGGCGCGGCCGGACACTCGCCACGTTCCGCGTCGAGGTCAGCGACGACGCCGGCCGGCCGACGGCGACCGCCCGGCTGACCTGCATGCTCGGGGACGCGGCCTCGTCGCGGCAGAGCTGACGCGACCGCGCTGCTGGGCGAGGTCCAGCTGCCAGGACCCGCGCGTCGTCGGGCAGTGACGGGCTGAACTCGAGGGCGGTCAGCCCTCGGCGGCGTCCAGGAGCGGGACGACCCGCGCGACCGGCCGGCGCCGCACCGCGGGACGGCGTGGGGCCGGGACGGTCACCCCGCCGCGCTGCCAGGCCGACAGCGCCCGGGCCAGCGTCTCCCGGGGGACGATCCGGCGGGTGGTGAGCGGGGCGAACCCCATGCGCGCGAAGAACCGCTGCCGCTCCGCCTCGTGCCCACCGACGGCGGCGACGACGTGGTCGGCCCCGGCACCGGTCGCGTGGGAGACGGCGGCGGCGAGCAGCGCCGCCCCCGCGCCGCGACGACGGTGGTCGCGGTGGACGACGAGGTTGTCGACGGTCACCTGCGGGACGCCGAGGACCACCGACAACGGGTCCAGCCCGAGGATCGCCAGGCCGACCACCACCTCGCCGCCCACCCCGCCGTCAGGCGCGTTGGGACCGGGCAGCACCGCGAGGACCACCCGGTGCGCCGGATCGGCGAGCAGCCTGCGGAACCCGGCCGCCGCGGCAGCTCCCGGCGTCTGCCCGGTGAGCACGCCCTCGGCGTGGGCCTCGGCCCGGTGCTGGCGCACCAGGGCGAGGACGGCAGGCAGGTCGTCGGGACGCGCCGTGCGCGTCGTGACGAGGGACCGTGAACCCAAACCTGGCACCGGAGTCCTCCCCTGGACGGTGGCTGCAGCCTGCACTCCCGGCGGCCTCGGGGCACGGCGGCGCGCCGCTCGGGGACGGAGGCGACACGCGCGGCGTGTCGCGGAAAGGTCACAGCTCGCGCTGAGGACAGCGACCGGAAACACAGCCGGGTTAGGGTCCCCCGCACTCAGCACGCCTAGGAGGTCGAGTGACGCACGCGCCAGGCCGTGTCCGACGACACGGTCGACGACCGGGTCCGGCTCCGGACCCCACCGGGTCCGTGGGCCGGTCCGGTCCCCACGCCCGGCGCCGCTACCTGGTCCGGGTCCTCCTGGTCGCCGCGTTCGGGTTGGGGCTCGCCGCCTTCGTCCCAGGGATCGCCCAGGCCGAGGGCGAGCAGGTCGCCGGGACGCTGCAGACCAGCCGCAGCGGCCCGATCGAGGGCGTGGAGATGACCGTCACCACGGCCACCGGCCAGGAGGTCGACTCCGTCGAGACCGACGAGCAGGGCCGCTGGGAGGTGGACCTGCCCGGGCCCGGGGAGTACGTGGTCACGCTCAACGCCGACGACCTGCCGGAGAACGTCCAGCTGGCCGGCGAGGACAGCCGCACGGTCACGGTCGACGAGGGACGCCGGCAGGCGGTGATCATCGGCCTCAACGACGGCAGCCGGGAGGGCGGCGGGAGCACCATCCGCGCCGTCCAGCTGCTGGTCGACGGCATCCGCTTCGGCCTGCTCATCGCGATGTGCGCCGTCGGACTGTCGCTCATCTTCGGGACGACCGGGCTGACCAACTTCGCGCACGGCGAGCTGGTCACCATCGGCGCGGTCGTCGCGTGGTTCGTCAACGTCGAGGGCGGCGTCCCGCTCATCCCGGCGGCGCTGATCGCCATGGTGGTCGGGGCGGCGGTCGGGGCGCTCAACGAGCTGGGGCTCTGGCGCCCGCTGCGCCGCCGGGGCACCGGGCTGATCGCCGCCCTGGTCGTGTCCATCGGCCTGTCGCTGCTGCTGCGCTACCTGGTCCAGCTGGTCTACGGCGGCCGGTCCAACCCCTACCAGGGCGTCGGCGGCGGCCGGGCCGTGGACTACGGCCTGTTCCGGCTCACCAACGCCGACCTCACCTCGATCGTCATCTCGATCGTCGTCCTGGTCCTGGTCGCGCTCATGCTGCAGCGCACCAAGATCGGGAAGGCGATGCGGGCGGTCTCGGACAACCGGGACCTCGCGGCCTCCTCGGGCATCGACGTCAACCGGGTGATCCTGGTCGTCTGGATGATGGGTGGGGCGCTGGCCGCGCTCGGCGGGGTGCTGCTGGGGCTGTCCGACCAGGTCCAGTGGGACATGGGCTTCCGGCTGCTGCTGCTCATGTTCGCCGGCGTGACCCTGGGCGGTCTGGGCACCGCGTACGGCGCCCTCGTCGGCAGCCTCGTGGTCGGGGTCTTCGTCCAGATGTCGACGCTGGTCATCCCCAACGACGTCAAGTACGTCGGCGGCCTGCTCCTGCTGATCGTCATCCTCGTCATCCGGCCCCAGGGGATCCTGGGCAGCCGCGTCCGGGTGGGCTGACCCATGAGCGAAGTCATCAACGCACTCGCCGTCGCGGGCAAGGCCGCCCTGGGCTTCCAGGCGATCTTCTTCGTCCTGCTGGCCATCGGCATCAACGTGCAGTTCGGCTACACCGGCCTGCTGAACTTCGGCCAGATCGCCTTCGCCATGCTGGGCGGGTTCGGCATCGCCATCTCGGTCAGCAAGTGGGGGCTGGACTTCTGGGTCGGGGTCGCCATCGGCCTGGTCGCCGCCGTCGTCCTCGCGCTGCTGCTCGGCCTGCCGACACTGCGGCTGCGCGCGGACTACCTGGCGATCGTGACCATCGCCGCGGCGGAGGGCCTGCGGTTGCTCTTCCGGTCGGTGTCGGCGACACCGGTCACCAACGGGACACGCGGCATCTCGGCGTTCAACGGCGACTTCCTGGCGCTCGCGCCCTGGCCGACCAACGAGCGCTACCGGCTCCTGGGCACCAGCTGGTCGGGCGGCGAGCTGTGGGTCGCGCTCATCGGCTGGCTGCTGGTCGTCCTGGCCAGCCTGCTGATCTGGGCGCTGATGCGCAGCCCGTGGGGCCGCGTGGTCCGGTCCATCCGCGAGGACGAGGACGCCGTCCGCGCCCTGGGCAAGAACGTCTACGTCTACAAGATGCAGGCGCTGGTCATGGGCGGGATCCTCGGCGCCCTCGGCGGGATGGTCTACGCCGTGGGCACCGGTTCGGCGATCCCCGACCAGTACCAGAACGCCAACACCTTCCTGGCCTACGCCGCCCTGATCCTGGGTGGCGCCGCGCGGGTGCTCGGCCCGGTGATCGGGGGGATGATCCTCCTGTTCATCCTGCAGTTCGCCGACACCATCCTGCGGGCACTGATCGACAACGGGGTCATCCCCGAGGGCCTGCTCACCTCCACCGACGTCGCGACCATCCGCTTCGTCCTCGTGGGGCTCGGGCTCATGCTGTTGTTGGTCTTCCGGCCACAAGGCATCTTCGGTGACCGACGAGAGGTGATGCTCGATGCCCGCTGACCCGATGGCTGCTCAGCCAGGGCCCGCCGAGCCCACGGCCGGCGGCGGCGCGCACGCCGCGTCCCTCGACCAGGGCACCACCGGCGCCGCGCCGCGGCGGCTCGCGCAGGCGGCCCTGCGCGACGTCCCGTGGGAGGTGGGGGTCGCCAAGCCCGACCCGATCGTCGTCGTGGACGGCGTCACCCGGACCTTCGGCGGCCTCACCGCGGTGGCGGTGGAGCACCTGGAGATCCAGCGCGGCGGCATCACCGGCCTGATCGGGCCCAACGGCGCGGGCAAGACCACGCTGTTCAACCTGCTCACCGGGTTCGACCAGCCCAACGCGGGTCGCTGGACCTTCGACGGCAAGTCGCTGTCCAACCTCCCGCCGCACCGGGTCGCCCGCCTCGGCGTCGTCCGGACCTTCCAGCTGACCAAGGCGCTGTCCCGGCTGACCGTGCTGCAGAACATGCTGCTCGGGGCGCAGGGGCAGAAGGGCGAGCACTTCTTCGGGGCGCTGTGGCCGGGCGCCTGGCGGTCCCAGGAGCGCGCCAACACCGAGAAGGCGATGGAGCTGCTCCGCCGCTTCAAGCTCGACGCCAAGAAGGACGACTTCGCCGGCACCCTCTCGGGCGGTCAGCGCAAGCTGCTGGAGATGGCGCGGGCGCTGATGAGCGACCCCAAGGTCGTCATGCTCGACGAGCCGATGGCCGGGGTGAACCCGGCGCTGACCCAGAGCCTGCTCGGGCACGTCAAGGACCTGCGCGAGCAGGGCATGACGGTGATCTTCGTCGAGCACGACATGGACGTCGTCCGGGACATCAGCGACTGGGTGGTGGTGATGGCCGCCGGCCGGGTGATCGCCGAGGGGCCGCCCGAGTCGATCAGCCAGAACCAGGCCGTCGTCGACGCCTACCTGGGCGCCCACCACGACGCCCCGCTCACCGTCGAGGAGGAGGACCGGGTCCTCGCCGAGGCCGAGCGCGAGATCGCCCGCGAGGAGCACGTCGAGGGTGGGGACGTCTTCAGCTCCGACGTCCCGCCCCAGGAGAGGACCGACCGATGAGCGACCCCCTGTTCCAGGTCGACGAGTCCGGCGAGGACCTCACCCGCGCCGCCCAGGCGGCCTCGCCGGCCGCGACGCTCTCCCCGGCGGAGAAGGCCGCGACGCGCGAGGAGCACGTCCGGCTGGCCGAGGGCGCCCTGGTGCGGGCCGACGACCTGGTGGCCGGCTACGTGCCGGGCGTCAACATCCTGCGGGGCTGCGACTTCTACCTGCAGGAGGGCGAGCTCGTCGGGATCATCGGTCCCAACGGCGCCGGCAAGTCGACCCTGCTCAAGACCCTGTTCGGGCTCATCCCCGTCCGGTCGGGGACGGTGACGCTGCGCGGGGAGGACATCACCTCCGCGCCGGCCCACCGGCTGGTGTCCCTGGGCGTCGGCTACGTCCCGCAGAACAACAACGTGTTCCCCTCGCTGACCATCGAGGAGAACATGCAGATGGGCGTCTACCTGCGGCCGAAGACGTTCAAGGAGCGCTTCGACTACGTCATCGACCTCTTCCCGCTGCTCGGTGAGCGGCGCAAGGGCAAGGCCGGTGCGCTCTCCGGTGGCGAGCGGCAGATGGTGGCCATGGGCCGGGCGCTGATGATGGACCCGTCGGTGCTGCTCCTCGACGAGCCCTCGGCCGGCCTCTCCCCCGCCTACCAGGACGAGGTCTTCATCCGCTGCCGGCGGATCAACGCGACCGGGGTCTCGATCATCATGGTCGAGCAGAACGCCCGGCGGTGCCTGCAGATCTGCGACCGCGGCTACGTCCTCGACCAGGGCCGCAACGCCTACACCGACACCGGCGGCAACCTGATGACCGACCCCAAGGTCATCGAGCTCTACCTGGGCACCCTCGCCAAGGCCCACTAGGAGCCCAGTCGGTCTCCGACGGCGCCCGTCCCCACCCGGGACGGGCGCCGTCGCTCGTCCGCGCCCGTCACGGGGTAGGGGTCCGCCATGAACTGGACCTGGAGCATGCGGTCCCGCGACGGCGGGATGAACGGCCTGGAGTTCGCGCGCGCGACCACCGCCGGCGGCTTCTCCCGGGTGCTGGTGCACGCCGCGCCCGCCCAGCTCCGGGTGGAGGTGGTGGCCGACGACGACAGCGTCGTCCTGCGCGGCGACGCCGACCGGGAGGGCGACTACTCCCCCCTCACCCTGCTCGAGCTCGGCGACGGGGGCATCCGGCGCAGCGAGGTCTGGCCCGGGCCGGAGCTCCACGGGCTGCCCGTGGTCCTGCCCGGCGGGGAGGTCGGCGTCCTGACCGCCTGGGAGCACGCTCCCGACCACAGCTGGTGGCGGTGGTCGGTGGAGTTCTCCAACCACAGGGGCCGGCCCGCCGACTGGCAGCCACGGGGCCAGCGGCTGCAGCGCTGACCCCGACAGCACGGTGGCCCGGCACCTCTGGGAGGTGCCGGGCCACCGCGGAGTCAGCGCTGTGACGGCACAGCGCCGGGTGGGGTCAGCGCTGCGGGCCGATGCCGTTCGCGTTGAGCCCCTCGATGATCCGCGAGGACTCGTCGAACCCGATGACCGCGACGGCGTCGGGGTTGAAGTCGACCATCTGCTGCACCTCGGAGTCGAAGTTGGCAGCCTGCGGGTCGTAGATGATCGTCTGGATGTCGCCCTCGGCGAGACCGGCGGCCACCAGGTTGTTCTTCACGTTCTCCGCGAGCCCGGTGCCGTACGGGTCGTTGAGCGCGAGGATCCCGACGGTGTTGTTGCCGTCCTCGATGATGAGGTCGGCCAGCGCCTCGGCCTGCAGCGTGTCCGGCGGCGCGGTGCGGAAGTACAGCCCGTTGTCGTTGTACGTCGTGAACTGGTCCGACGTGTTCGCCGGCGAGAACTGCATGACACCGGCACCGGTGATGGTGTCGATGACCGTCAGGCTCACGCCGGAGGACGCCGCACCGATGATCGCGTTGGCGCCGGCCTGCAGCAGGGCGTCGACCGACTGGGTCGCGATGTCGGTCGAGGTGTCACCCGAGTCGCGCTGGATGAGCTGCACCTGCTGGCCGAGGACGCCGCCGGCGGCGTTGATGTCGTTGACCGCCAGCTGCGCACCGGCGATCTCGGGCGGGCCGAGGAAGGCCAGGTTGCCGGTCTGCGGCAGCAGGGTGCCGATGACCAGCGGCTCGGGGCTGGTGGTGCCGGGCGGAGCCGGGGCCGGGCCCTCGTCGGTCGTGGCGTTGGCCTCGTCACCGGGCAGGACGTAGCGGGTCGCGCTGTCGTCGATCCGGTTGTCGTCGCCGAACTGCTGGATGCCGATGCTGGCCTGGGCCGGCTCGCCGGCGTCGGTGAAGCTCAGCGGGCCGGACTGGCCGTCGTAGTCGGGGTTCCCGCCGCCGTTGACGATCTCGAGGCACGAGGCGAAGTCCTCGCACTTGTCGCCGCCGACGGTCACGCCGTTGACGTAGGCCTTGAAGACGTTGGCGTCGTTGGTGCCGGCCATCTGCGCGGCCAGCGCCGTGATGACGATGGCGTCGTAGGTCTCACCCGCGTAGTTGAAGTCGACCAGGTTGGGGTCGATCTGCATCAGCCGGTCGCGGAAGTCCCCGGAGAGCTCGGTGAGGGGCAGGGTGCCCTTCATGCCGGCGAGCGCGCCCTGCTCGGTGAAGTCCTCACCGAGGGCGTTGCCCATGTTGCCGTCGGAGCCGTAGACGTTGACCTGCTTCTCGCCGCTGTCGCCGCCGCCGCCGCTCGCGCTGCCGCCCTCGTCGTCCCCGCCGCCGCAGGCGGTCAGGACGAGCAGGGCCGCAGCCGAGACAGCGGCGCTCCGGGCGAGGATGCCTGTGCGCATCAAGCCACTCCCACTGTGCTGTCGGTGGTGCACTCGGCCAGCCCGAGCCGGGCTGGCCCCATCAGTGGGGGGAAGGTAACTGCTGGTCCGAGGCACCGACCGGGGGGCGACCGGACCGTGATGAGGTCGTGACCTCCCGGATCCGGCCCCGACACACAGCGACCCGGCGCGTTCACCGGGCGGAGGCGCAGCTCACTCGGCCGCCGGGGCGTCGGCCTCCTCCTGGTCGAGGATCCGCTGCGCCAGCGCCTTCATCGACGTCCGCTCGTTCATCGCCGTCCGCTGGATCCAGCGGAACGCCTCGGCCTCGGTCATGCCCTGCTCGGCCATGAGCCTGCCCTTGGCCTTCTCGACGACCTTGCGTGCCTCCAGCCGCTCCTCCAGCGTCCGCACCTCGCCGTCCAGCGCCGCGAGCTCGGTGAACCGGGCCCGGGCGACCTCGATCGCCGGCACCAGGTCGTTCTTGGAGAAGGGCTTCACCAGGTAGGCCATGGCCCCGGCGTCGCGCGCCCGCTCCACCAGCTCCCGCTGGCTGAAGGCCGTGAGCACGATGACCGGCGCGACCCGGGCGGAGGCGATCTGCTCGGCCGCCGACAGGCCGTCGAGGACCGGCATCTGGATGTCGAGGATCACCAGGTCGGGTCGCAGCTCGGTGGCGCGGTCCACGGCCTGCTGCCCGTCGCCGACCTCGGCGACGACGGTGTACCCCTCCTCCTCCAGCATCTCCTTGAGGTCGAGGCGGATGAGCGCCTCGTCCTCGGCGATGAGGACCCGGATCGTCTCGCTGCTCACGCGCGGGAGCCTATCGATGCCGGTGGGTCGGCGACTCCCCGCTAGGCTGCTCGGGCGGCCCGGGGCACCCCGGCGCGCCCCCGTACCCCAATCGGCAGAGGGAGCGGATTCAAAACCCGCGCAGTGTGCGTTCGAGTCGCACCGGGGGCACTGCGACATCGTCGGCCTACCGGCCGACACGGCGACCACGTGCCGTCCCCCCGTGGCGCCGAGCCCCTCCCGGCCCTCGTCGGGGAGGCCTCCGGCCCCCACTCCTCAGGCCGACACGGCGACCACGTGCCGTCCCCCGTGGCGCCGAGCCCCTCCCGACCCTCGTCGGGGAGGCCTCCGGCCCCCACTCCCCAGGCCGACACCGCAGGGCGCCTCACA
This sequence comes from Geodermatophilus sp. SYSU D01105, assembly GCF_054050095.1. Taxonomy (NCBI): domain Bacteria; kingdom Bacillati; phylum Actinomycetota; class Actinomycetes; order Geodermatophilales; family Geodermatophilaceae; genus Geodermatophilus; species Geodermatophilus sp. SYSU D01105. Next base: position 48,414 of record NZ_JBJGYR010000005.1, on the reverse strand, counting down.
CGGGTGGACGGCGACCGCCATACGGTGGGCCCGTGAGTGAGCCGACGCCGTCCGCCCCGCACATGACGCCCGAGCAGTTCCGCCGGCACGGGCACGAGGTCGTCGACTGGATCGCCGACTACTGGACCCGCATCGACGCCTTCCCGGTCCGCTCCCCCGCCGCCCCCGGGGACGTCCGCGAGTCGCTGCCCGCCGCGCCGCCCGAGCAGGGCGAGCCGTTCTCGGCCGTCCTGGCCGACCTCGACCGCGTCGTGCTGCCCGGCGTGACCCACTGGCAGCACCCCGGCTTCTTCGGCTACTTCCCCGCCAACACCTCCGGCCCCTCGGTCCTGGGTGACCTCGTGTCGGCAGGACTCGGCGTCCAGGGCATGTCGTGGGTGACCAGCCCGGCGGCCACCGAGCTCGAGCAGCACGTCCTGGACTGGTTCGCCGAGCTGCTGGGCCTGCCCGAGGCCTTCCGCTCGACGGGCCCCGGCGGCGGCGTCGTCCAGGACTCCAGCTCCGGCGCGAACCTGGTCGCGCTGCTCGCCGCGCTGCACCGGGCCAGCGGCGGGGGAACCGTGCGCTCCGGCGTGCGCCCGGACGAGTACACGGTCTACGTCTCGGCCGAGACGCACTCCTCGATGGAGAAGGCGGTGCGGATCGCCGGCCTCGGCAGCGACGCGGTCCGCATCGTCGAGGTGGACGGCGACCTGGCCATGCGGCCCGAGGCGCTGAGGGCCCGGCTCGAGCGCGACACCGCCCGCGGGTTCCGGCCGGTGCTGGTCTGCGCGACGGTCGGGACGACGTCCACGACCGCCGTCGACCCGCTCGCCGTGCTCGGCCCGATCTGCCGCGACCACGGCGTCTGGCTGCACGTGGACGCCGCCTACGCCGGGGTGAGCGCCGTGGCGCCCGAGCTGCGCGAGCTGCAGGCCGGGGTGGAGTGGGCCGACAGCTACACCACCGACGCGCACAAGTGGCTGCTCACCGGCTTCGACGCGACCCTCTTCTGGGTCGCCGACCGGGCGGCGCTGACCGGCGCCCTGGCGATCCTCCCGGAGTACCTGCGCAACGCCGCCACCGACGCCGGCGCGGTCGTCGACTACCGCGACTGGCAGATCGAGCTCGGCCGCCGGTTCCGCGCGCTCAAGCTGTGGTTCGTGCTCCGCTGGTACGGCGCCGAGGGGCTCCGGGCCCACGTGCGCTCCGGTGTCGCGCTGGCGCAGGAGCTCGCCGCACGGGCCGACGCCGACGACCGGTTCGACGTCGTCACCAAGCACCCGCTGTCGCTGGTCTGCCTGCGTCCGCGTTGGGCGGCGGACGTCGACGCCGACGTCGCGACCATGACGCTGCTGGAGCGGCTCAACGACGGCGGTGAGGTGTTCCTGACCCACACGACCGTCCGCGGGCAGGTGGTGCTGCGGGTGGCGATCGGCGCGCCGGCGACGACCCGGGCCCACGTGGAGCGCGCCTGGGCGTTGCTGTGCGAGGGCCACGACTGGCTGGCGGCCGACTTCGCCGAGTCCGCCGCCGAGCGGGCGCGCGAGGAGGCCGAGCGCCGGGCCGCGGCGCAGGAGGCCGAGCGCCGGGCGGCGCAGGAGGCCGAGCGCCGGGCGGCGGCGCAGGAGGTCCCGGCCGCGCAGGACGAGACCGCGACGCAGGCGGCCGCCCAGGACGGCAGGGCGGCTCCGACCGCCGAGGGGAGCCCCGAGGTCGGGAGCCCGCAGCCGGAGCCCGGCGAGCGTCCCCAGGAGCCGGCGGCGGCGGGCGGGGAGCCCGAGGGGGCTGCCGACGCCCCCCAGTCCCCCGAGGAGGCCGCTGCGGCCGTCCCCGGGGACGGCGGGGGCACCGGCTCCTGACTCAGCGCCCGACCGGGCGCAGCAGGCCCTCCTGGGCGACCGTCGCCACGTGCGTGCCGTCGGCCGTCCAGATGCGCCCGAAGCAGAGGGCGCGGCCGCCGCTGGCGGCGGGGCTGTCGGTCTCGTAGAGGAACCAGTCGTCGGCCCGCACCGGCGCGTGGAACCACACGGCGTGGTCGAGGCTGGCGCCGGCGTAGCGGTCCTGCCAGCCGCCCACGCGGGCGAGCCCGGCCCCCAGCAGCGTGAGGTCACTGACGAAGGTCAGCGCCGCCGCGTGCACCGCCGGGGCGTCGGGCAGCCGGCCCGAGACCCGCATCCAGACCCGGGTCGAGGTGTCCGGCGGCTGCTTGGCCACGCCGGCGAACGGGTCCTCGAGCAGCCGCTGCTCGACCGCCCGGCCGATCTCCAGCGCGCCCGAGCCCTGCTTGCCGTGCCGGGCGGCGACGTCGGCCAGGGAGGGGAGCTCCTCGGGCGCCGGGACGTCGGGCATCGGCAGCGAGTGCTCGACCACGGCCGGCTCCCCCGCGTGGAAGTCGGCGGTCAGCGCGAAGATCGCGACGTCCTCGCCCTTGCGCCGCTGGCAGCCGATCACCCGCCGGGTGGTGAACGACCGGCCGTCGCGGATGCGGTCGACGGCGTAGCGGATCTCCTCGTGCGGGTCCCCCGGCCGCAGGAAGTAGGCGTGCAGGGAGTGCACGCCGCGCTCGGCCGGCACCGTCCGCCCCGCGGCCATGAGCGCCTGCCCGGCCACCTGCCCGCCGAAGATCCGCTGCAGCCGACTGGTCGGCGTCTGGCCGACGAAGACGTCGGGTTGCCGCTCCTCGAGGTCGAGCACCTGCAGGAGCGAGGCGGCCTGGCTGTCGCCGTCCCCCGCCCCCGCGCTCACGAGTCGGTCCCGACCTCGTGCACCCGGATGAGGTTGGTGGACCCGACGGTGTTGGGCGGGCTGCCGGCCACGACGACGACGCGGTCGCCCTCGCGGAGCCGGCCGATCGACAGCAGCGAGAAGTCCACCTGCCGGACCATGTCGTCGGTGTGCGACACCTCCGGCACCAGGAAGGTCTCCACCCCCCACGACAGCGCGAGCTGGCTGCGCACCCGCGCGTCGACGGTGAAGGCCAGCAGCGGCTGGCGGGGGTGCAGGGCGGCCAGCCGCCGGGCGGTGTCACCGGTCTGCGTGAAGGTGGCCAGCGCCTTGACGTCGAGGGACTCGCCGATGTCGCGGGCCGCGCGGACGATGGCGCCGGAGCGGGACCGCGACTTGCGCACCAGCTCCGGAACGCGGACGGTGTCGCTCTCGACCGCGTCGATGATCCGCTCCATCGTGCGGACGGCGGCGATGGGGTAGCGGCCGACCGAGGTCTCCCCCGACAGCATGACCGCGTCGGCCCCGTCCAGGACGGCGTTGGCGACGTCGGAGGCCTCCGCGCGGGTCGGCCGCGACGAGCTGATCATCGACTCCAGCATCTGGGTGGCCACGATGACCGGCTTGTTGCGCTCGCGGGCGGCCTGCACGGCGCGCTTCTGCACGAGCGGGACCTTCTCCAGCGGGAGCTCCACGCCGAGGTCGCCGCGGGCCACCATGACCCCGTCGAAGGCCTCGACGATCGCCTCGAGGTCCTCCACCGCCTCGGGCTTCTCCAGCTTGGCGATGACCGGGACGAAGACGTCCTCCCGGCGCATGATGTCGCGCACCAGCTCGACGTCGGCCGGGGAGCGGACGAACGACAGCGCCACGAAGTCCACCGACAGGTGCAGGGCGAAGCGGAGGTCCTCCTCGTCCTTCTCGGACAGCGCCGGCACGCTCACCGCCACACCCGGCAGCGAGAGGCCCTTGTTGTTGGAGACCTCGCCGCCCTCGACGACCAGGCACCAGACGTCGGGGCCCTCCACGCCGACCACCGACAGCGCGAGCTTGCCGTCGTCCACCAGGAGGCGGTCGCCCACCTTGACGTCGGCGGCCAGGCCCTTGTACGTCGTCGACACCCTCTCGGCGGTGCCCTCGACGTCGTCGACAGTGATGCACACCCGGCTCCCGGTCTCCCAGAGCACCGGCCCGTCGGTGAAGGTGCCGAGGCGGATCTTCGGGCCCTGCAGGTCGGCGAGGACGGCGACGGCGTGACCGGTCCGGTCCGACGCCTCTCGGACCAGCTTGTAGGCCCGCTCGTGGTCGGCGTGCGCGCCGTGGCTGAAGTTCAGCCGGGCGACGTCCATGCCGGACTCGACGAGGGCGGTGACCTGCTCCAGGGAAGAGGTCGCCGGCCCGAGCGTGCAGACGATCTTGGCGCGACGCGACATGCCGCAAACGCTATCCGCCGCGACCCGGTCGCGTGCGCCCGACCTCTGTGAGCGCTCACATGTGCACCAGGAGCCACTCCAGGGCGAGGGTCCGGCGCGCCTCCTGACGACTCGGGGCCGGGTCCCGCGCGGTGCGGGCCCGGCCCCGAGTGGGCGGTGGCCCCGTCCCGAGGCCCACCCCGAGCGTGCGAGGGGTGAGCAGGACGGGGTCCTCCTGCTAGCGCAGGGCGACCGCGGTCGGCGTGATCGGTCGCGGCAGCATCGACGCACCGGTCAGCCAGCTGTCGACGGCGCCGGCGGCGGCCCGGCCCTCGGCGATCGCCCAGACGATCAGCGACTGGCCGCGACCCATGTCACCGGCGACGAAGACGCCGGGGACGGTCGACATGAACTCGCCGTCGCGGGCGACGTTGCCGCGACCGTCGATCTCCACGCCGAGGGCGTCGAGCAGGCCCTCGCGCTGCGCGCCGGTGAAGCCCATGGCGAGGAACACCAGGTCCGCCGGCAGCTCGCGCTCGGTGCCCTCGACCTTCTGGAACCGGCCGTCGACGCGCTCCACCTCGTGGATGAGCAGCGCGCGGACGTTGCCGTCGTCGTCGCCCAGGAACCGCTCGGTGTTGACGCTGTAGAGCCGCTCCCCGCCCTCCTCGTGGGCGCTGGAGACCCGCATGACCATCGGGTAGGTCGGCCACGGGTTGCTGGACTGGTCCCGGCGGTCCGGCGGCGCGGGCATGATCTCCAGCTGGGTCACCGAGAGGGCGCCCTGCCGGTGCGCGGTGCCGAGGCAGTCCGCGCCGGTGTCGCCGCCGCCGATGATCACGACGTGCTTGCCGTGGGCGTTGATCGGCGGATCGTCGAGCTCACCCAGGGCCTGCCGGTTGCCGAAGGGCAGGTACTCCATCGCCAGGTGGATGCCGCGCAGCTCCCGGCCGGGCGCCGGCAGGTCGCGGCCGACGGTGGCGCCGCCGGAGAGCACGACGGCGTCGTACTCGGCCCGCAACTGCTCGGCGGACAGGTCGCCCTCCCCGCTGCCGCCGACCTCGACCCCCGTCACGAACCGGGTGCCCTCGGCGCGCATCTGGTCCAGCCGCCGGTCGAGGACGGCCTTCTCCATCTTGAACTCGGGGATGCCGTAGCGGAGCAGCCCGCCGACGCGGTCGGCCCGCTCGTACACGGTCACCTCGTGCCCGGCGCGGGTCAGCTGCTGGGCGGCGGCCAGGCCGGCCGGCCCGGAGCCGACGACGGCGACCTTCTTGCCGGTGTGCTCCTGCGGCGGGACCGGCGTGACCAGGTCCCGCTGGAACGCCTGGTCGACGATCTCCCACTCGATCTGCTTGATCGTGACCGGCGACTCCTGCAGGTTCAGCACGCACGAGCCCTCGCACGGCGCCGGACACAGCTTCCCGGTGAACTCCGGGAAGTTGTTGGTCGCGTGCAGCCGCTCGATGGCCTCGGTCCAGTCGTCGCGGCGGGCGAGGTCGTTCCACTCCGGGATCAGGTTGCCCAGCGGGCAGCCGTGGTGGCAGAACGGGATGCCGCAGTCCATGCACCGCGCCGCCTGCTGCCGCACCGCGGCCACGGGGAAGACGGCGTCCTCACCGCTGTCCCGGGTGAGGTAGACGTCCTTCCAGTCCAGGATCCGGACGTCGACCGGACGGCGCGGGGGCAGCGCCCGGTCGTGCTTGAGGAAACCGGTCGAGTCAGCCACGTGCGGCCTCCATCAGTGCCTTGTCCACATCCGTGCCGGCGGCCTCCGCGGCCCGCCGGGCCTCGAGCGCGCGACGGTAGTCGCGCGGCATGATCACGCTGAACCGCTCCGACCAGCGGCCCCAGTCGGCCAGCAGCGCCGCGGCCACCGGCGACTCGGTGTCGGCGGCGTAGCGGACCAGGACGTCGCGCAGCCACTGCGCGGACCCGCCGTCCAGCGGCTCGACGTCCACCATCTCGCTGTTGACCCGGTGGCGGGGCAGGTCGAGGACGTAGCCGATGCCCCCGGACATGCCGGCCGCGATGTTGCGGCCGGTGGCGCCGAGGATCACCGCGCGCCCGCCGGTCATGTACTCCAGGGCGTGGTCGCCGACGCCCTCGACGACGGCCAGCGCGCCCGAGTTGCGCACGCAGAACCGCTCCCCGACCCGGCCGCGCAGGAAGATCTCGCCCCCGGTCGCGCCGTAGCCGATGACGTTGCCGGCGATGACGTTGTCCTCGGCGGCGAAGCCGGCCTCGCGCGCCGGCCGGACGACGATCCGCCCGCCGGAGAGGCCCTTGCCGACGTAGTCGTTGGCGTCCCCGAACAGCCGCATGGTGATGCCGCGCGGCACGAAGGCGCCGAAGGACTGGCCGGCCGACCCGGTGAAGGTCAGGTCGATCGTGCCGTCGGGCAGGCCCTCGCCGCCGAAGCGGCGGGTGACCATCGAGCCGAGCATCGTGCCCACGGTGCGGTTCACGTTGCGCACCGGCAGCTCGAGGCTGACCGGGCGGGCGTCGAGCAGCGCACCCTCGCACAGCTGGATGAGGGTCTGGTCGAGCGCGACGTCCAGGCCGTGGTCCTGCTCCCGGACCCGGTGCAGCGGCGCGCCCTCGGGCAGCTCGGGCACCGCGAGCATCGGGGTGAGGTCCAGGCCCGCGGCCTTCCAGTGGTCGACCGCCTTGCGGGTGTCGAGCAGCTCGGCGTGGCCGATGGCCTCGTCGAGGGACCGGAAGCCCAGCTCGGCCAGGTACTGGCGCACCTGCTCGGCGAGGAACTCGAAGAAGGTGACCACGAACTCCGGCCGCCCGGTGAACCGCTTGCGCAGCTCCGGGTTCTGGGTGGCCACGCCGACCGGGCAGGTGTCGAGGTGGCAGACGCGCATCATCACGCAGCCGGAGACGACCAGCGGAGCGGTGGCGAAGCCGTACTCCTCGGCGCCCAGCAGCGCGGCGATGACCACGTCGCGGCCGGTCTTCATCTGCCCGTCGCACTGCACGACGATGCGGTCGCGCAGACCGTTGGCGAGCAGCGTCTGCTGCGTCTCGGCCAGGCCCAGCTCCCACGGCGAGCCCGCGTGCTTGAGCGAGGTCAGCGGCGCCGCGCCGGTCCCGCCGTCGTGCCCGGAGATCAGGACGACGTCGGCGTGGGCCTTGCTCACGCCGGCCGCGACCGTGCCGACCCCGACCTCGCTGACCAGCTTGACGTGGACCCGCGCCTGGTTGTTGGCGTTCTTCAGGTCGTGGATCAGCTGCTTGAGGTCCTCGATCGAGTAGATGTCGTGGTGCGGCGGCGGGCTGATCAGGCCGACGCCCGGCGTCGAGTGCCGGGTGCGGGCCACCCACGGGTAGACCTTCTGGCCGGGCAGCTGGCCGCCCTCGCCGGGCTTGGCCCCCTGCGCCATCTTGATCTGGATGTCGTCGGCGTTGACCAGGTACTCGCTGGTGACGCCGAACCGGCCGCTGGCCACCTGCTTGATCGCCGAGCGGCGCAGGTCGCCGTTCGGGTCGGGCTGGAAGCGGTCGGGGTCCTCGCCGCCCTCACCGGTGTTGGACTTGCCGCCCAGCCGGTTCATGGCGATCGCGAGCGTCTCGTGCGCCTCCTGCGAGATGGAGCCGTAGCTCATCGCGCCGGTCGAGAACCGCTTGACGATCTCGCTGACCGGCTCGACCTCCTCCAGCGGGACGGGCGGGCGCACACCGGTGCGGAGGGAGAACAGCCCGCGCAGGGTCGCGGCCTCCTCCGACAGCTTGTCGACGGTGTCGGTGTAGCGCTGGAACACGTCGAACTGCCGGGCCCGGGTGGCGTGCTGGAGCAGGAACACCGTCTCGGGGTTGAACAGGTGCACCTCGCCCTCGCGGCGCCACTGGTACTCGCCGCCGGTCTCCAGCCGGCGGTGCGCCCGCTCGGTCGGGTTCTCGGGGTAGGCGCGGCGGTGGCGCATGGCCACCTCCTCGGCGAGGACGTCGATGCCGACACCGCCCAGCGGGCAGGAGGTGCCGGTGAAGTACTCGTCGACGACCTCCTGGGACAGGCCGACGGCCTCGAAGATCTGCGCCATCGTGTACGAGCCGACGGTGCTGATGCCCATCTTGCTCATGACCTTCAGGACGCCCTTGCCCAGCGCCTTGACGACGTTGCGGTTGGCCTGGGCGGCCTCGATGCCGGTGAGGTCGCCGGCGCGGATGAGGTCCTCGATCGACTCGAAGGCCAGGTACGGGTTGACCGCGGCGGCGCCGTAGCCGAGCAGCAGGGCGACGTGGTGGACCTCGCGGCAGTCGCCGGACTCGACGACCAGCCCGACCTCCATGCGGGTCTTCTGCCGCACGAGGTGGTGGTGGACGGCGGCGGTCATCAGCAGCGACGGGATCGGGGCGCGCCTCTCGTCGCAGTCGCGGTCGGAGAGCACGATGATCCGGGCGCCGGCGGCGATCGCCTTGCTCACCTTGGCGCGCAGCTGCTCGATCGCCTCGGCGAGGGCCGCGCCGCCGCCGGTGACGTCGAAGTGGCCGGTGATCCGGACGGCGGCGTACCCGGGCAGGTCGCCGTCGTCGTCGATGTGCAGGATCTTGGCCAGCTCGTCGTTGTCGATGACCGGGTAGGGCAGGAACACCTGCCGGCAGGACGCCGGGGTGGCGTGCAGCAGGTTCTGCTCCGGGCCGAAGGTGCGGCCCAGGCTGGTCACCAGCTCCTCGCGGATGGCGTCCAGCGGCGGGTTGGTCACCTGGGCGAACAGCTGCCCGAAGTAGTCGTAGAGCAGCCGGGAACGGTCCGACAGGGCCGCGACCGGGGTGTCGGTGCCCATCGAGCCGATCGGCTCGGCGCCGGACGAGGCCATCGGGGTGAGCAGGACCCGCAGGTCCTCCTCCGTGTAACCGAACAGCTGCTGCCGGCGGACGACGGAGGCGTGGCTGGGCCGGGCGCGGCGGCGCTCGGGCAGCTGGGGCAGGTGCACCAGGCCGGCGTGCAACCAGTCCTCGTAGGGGTGCTCGGCCGCGAGCGCGCCCTTGACCTCCTCGTCGGAGACGATCTTCCCGGCGGCGGTGTCCACCAGGAACATCCGGCCCGGCTGCAGCCGGCCCTTGGCCACCACCTCGGAGTCGGGGATCTCCAGGACGCCGACCTCGCTGGCCAGCACCACCAGGTCGTCCGTCGTGTGCCACCAGCGGCCCGGGCGCAGCCCGTTGCGGTCGAGGACGGCGCCGATGAGCGTGCCGTCGGTGAAGGCCACCGCGGCCGGCCCGTCCCACGGCTCCATGATCGAGGAGTGGAACCGGTAGAAGGCCCGGCGGGCCGGGTCCATCTCGTCGTGGTTCTCCCACGCCTCCGGGATCATCATCAGCACCGCGTGCGGCAGTGAGCGCCCGGACAGGTGCAGCAGCTCGAGGACCTCGTCGAAGGTCGCCGAGTCGCTGAAGTCGCTCGCGGTGACCGGGAAGATCCGGTCCAGCCCCAGCTCGGACGCCGGACCGGCCGGGCCGTCGAACAGCGCCGTCTCGAGCTTGGCCTCGCGGGCCCGCATCCGGTTGCGGTTGCCCTTGATGGTGTTGATCTCGCCGTTGTGCGCGATCAGCCGGAACGGGTGGGCCAGTGGCCAGCTCGGGAAGGTGTTGGTGGAGAACCGGCTGTGCACCAGCGCGATCGCCGACTCGTAGCGCTCGTCGCGCAGGTCGGGGAAGAACGCGGGCAGCTGGTCGGTGGTCAGCATGCCCTTGTAGGTGATGGTCCGGGCCGACAGCGAGGCGATGTAGAGGGAGCTGCCCGCCTCCGACGCGGCCCGCTCCGCCCGCTTGCGCAGCACGAAGGAGCGCCGCTCCAGCCGGGTGACCCCGTTGACCGCGACGTTCCCGCCGAACGCGGTGGCGTCGGCGCGGGCGCCCATGGTCTCGGCCACGAACAGCTGCGCGAAGTGCGGCATCACCGCGCGGGCGGTCGGGCCGACGTCCGCGCCGTCCGGGTCGACCGGCAGCTCGCGCCAGCCGAGGACGGTCAGGCCCTCCTCGGCGGCGAGGCGGGCGACGTCCTCGACCCGGGCGGCGCGCTCGGCCTCGTCGACGGGGAGGAAGGCGATGCCCACGGCGTACTCGCCCTGCGGGGGCAGGTCGAAGTCGACCTCGGCGCGCAGCAGCGCGTCGGGGATCTGGGTCAGGATGCCGGCGCCGTCACCGGAGTTGGGCTCCGAGCCAGCCGCACCCCGGTGGTCGAGGTTGTGCAGCGCGGTCAGGCCGGCGGCCACGATCCTGCGGGAGCGGCGCCCCTGGACGTCGGCGACGAAGGCGACGCCGCAGGCGTCCTTGTCGTTGGCCGGGTCGTACAGGCCCGCGGCGGCGGGGACCGCCGAGAAGGGGACGGCGGTCCCGCGGGCGGCGGGGGGCACCGTGCCGGAGGCGGGAGAACCGGTGGCGGGGGCGGGGATCTCGGGCATGTCACTCCCGTCGTCGGCGCACCGTCCGGGGCCGTCGGCGGTGACGGGCGGACGGGGGGCGGAGGGCCCGGGGCCGGTGGTCAGAGGGCGGAGGGGCGGCACTGCGGGAGAGCCGGGAGCAGGGGGATCCGTGGATGGACCTGTCCAGCTCTGGCTCGCGAGCCTCGGGGGTGGTGCCCTCGGGGCTGTCGTCCGCGGGGCGGCACTGGCCCGGTTCCGACGCAGGTGACCCCACCAGGATCACTGGGAGGTCTGGGAAGGAGGGTACACAGCCGTAACACGAGCCTCACTCGGTCAAACCCCGCTGCGGCGCGTCGTCCTCAGGTTCCCTTCCGGCGGAGCGGATCGGCCCCACCAGCGGCTTCGTCCCCCGCGTCCGCCGCACCGTCCGGAGCGGCCGTCGCAGCGGTGGAGCCGGGCTCGGCGCGAGGGGCGGAGGTGTCGGGGATCTCACGTCCGCGGGTGATCACCTCGCGGGGGCGGCCGCGCTGCCAGACCAGGTAGGCCACCGCGAGCAGGCCGACGATCACGGCGGTGAAGACGTTCAGCCGGACCCCGAAGAAGGTCTCCGCGGGGTCGGTGCGCAGCAGTTCCACCCACAGCCGCCCGGCGCAGTAGCTGGCCACGTAGAGGGCGAAGGCGCGGCCGTGGCCGAGGCGGAACCGCCGGTCGGCCCAGATGACCAGCGCCGCCGCGGCGAGGTTCCACAGCAGCTCGTAGAGGAACGTCGGGTGGAAGGTGCCCAGGACGACCGGCTGCCCGTCGGGGCCGACGACCGCGCCGGTGCCGTTCCACTCGTAGATGGTCAGCCCCCACGGCAGGTCGGTGGGACCGCCGTAGAGCTCGTTGTTGAACCAGTTGCCGAGCCGGCCGATCGCCTGGGCGACCAGCAGCCCCGGGGCGAGGGCGTCGGCGAAGGCGGGCAACGGGATGCCGCGGCGGCGGCAGGCGATCCAGGCCCCCACCCCGCCGAGGGCGATGGCCCCCCAGATGCCTAGCCCGCCCTCCCAGATCGCGAAGGCGCGCAGCGGGTCCCCGCCCTCGCCGAAGTAGGGGCGCGGGCTGGTCACCACGTGGTAGAGCCGGCCGCCGACGATGCCGAAGGGCACGGCCCAGACGGCGATGTCCAGGACGTCGCCCTCCGCTCCCCCGCGGGCCCGCCAGCGCCGGTCGGTCAGCCAGACGGCGGCGACGATGCCGGCGATGATGCACAGCGCGTAGGCGCGGATGGGCAGCGGGCCGAGCTCCCAGACGCCCTGCGTGGGGCTGGGGATGGCCGCGAGCGCGCTCATGCGGCGCTCCGGCGGCGGACGCCGTCGGCCAGCTCGGCGGCCAGCGCACGGACGCCGTCGGGGCCGGAGCCCTCGAGCAGCGCGCGCACGAACGCCGACCCGACGATCACGCCGTCGGCGAAGGCGGCGACCTCGGCGGCCTGCGCGGCGTTCGAGACGCCCAGGCCGACGCACACCGCCAGGTCGGGAGCGACCGCACGGGTCCGCGCGACCAGCGTCTCCGCGGCGTCGCTGACCGTGGCCCGGGTGCCGGTCACGCCCATCGTGGAGGCGGCGTAGACGAACCCCCGGCAGGAGGCGGTGGTCATGGCCAGCCGGGCGTCGGTGGACGAGGGTGCCACCAGGAAGACCCGGTCGAGGTCGGCCCGCTCGGCGGCGGCCAGCCACTCCCCGGCCTCGTCGGGGATCAGGTCGGGGGTGATCGCCCCCGCTCCCCCGGCCGCGGCCAGGTCCGTGGCGAACCGCTCGACGCCGTAGCGCTCGATGGGGTTCCAGTAGCTCATGACCACCGGCACCGCGCCCGCGGCGGCGACCGCCTCGACGGCTCGCAGCACGTCCCGCATCCCGACCCCGGCCCGGACGGCGACGTCCACGGCCTGCTGGATCACCGGCCCGTCCATGCCCGGGTCGCTGTAGGGGACGCCGACCTCGACGACGTCGGCCCCACCCTCGACGGCGGCGACCATGGCCGCGATCGAGTCGTCCACGGTGGGGTACCCGACCGGCAGGTAGGCGACCAGCGCCGACCTGCCCTCTGCCCTCGCCTTGCCGATCGTGTCCGCCAGGGCGCTCACGCCGTCTCCCCCGCGTCCTGGCCGGCGACCGCGTCGCCGGACGTCACGGCACCCTCGGTGGGGTGCTGGTCGGTGTCCAGCCCCGGTCCCGGGTCGACCTCCTCGCGGTCGCCCAGCCCGAACCAGCGCGACGCCGTCTCGACGTCCTTGTCGCCACGGCCGGAGAGGTTGACCAGGAGCAGCGCGTCCGCCCCCAGCTCCCGGCCCAGGGCGAGCGCCCCGGCCAGGGCGTGCGCGGACTCGATCGCCGGGATGATCCCCTCGGTCCGGCACAGCAGCGCGAACGCCTCCATGGCCTCGGCGTCGGTGACCGCCCGGTACTCGGCCCGGCCGATGTCGTGCAGGTAGGAGTGCTCGGGGCCCACACCCGGGTAGTCCAGGCCGGCGCTGATCGAGTGCGACTCGATGGTCTGGCCGTTGTCGTCCTGCAGGAGGTAGGAGCGGGCGCCGTGCAGCACGCCCGGCGACCCGCCGGTGATCGTGGCCGCGTGCCGGCCGGTCCCCACACCGTCGCCACCGGCCTCCAGGCCGACCAGGCGGACGTCGGCGTCGGGCACGAAGGCGGTGAAGATGCCGATCGCGTTGGAGCCACCGCCCACGCAGGCCAGGACGGCGTCGGGCAGCCGGCCCTCCCGCTCGAGCACCTGGGCCCGCGCCTCGTCGCCGATGACCCGCTGGAAGTCGCGGACCATCTCCGGGAACGGGTGCGGCCCGGCCACGGTGCCGAACACGTAGTTGGTGGTCTCCACGTTGGTGACCCAGTCCCGGAACGCCTCGTTGATCGCGTCCTTGAGCGTGCGCGAGCCGGTCGTGACCGGGATGACCTCGGCACCGAGCAGCCGCATCCGGGCGACGTTGAGCGCCTGGCGGCGGGTGTCCTCCTCGCCCATGTAGACGGTGCAGGACAGGCCCATGAGCGCCGCCGCCGTCGCGGTGGCGACCCCGTGCTGCCCAGCGCCGGTCTCCGCGATCACCCGGGTCTTGCCGATCCGCTTGGTGAGCAGCGCCTGGCCCAGCACGTTGTTGATCTTGTGCGAGCCGGTGTGGTTGAGGTCCTCGCGCTTGAGCAGCACCCGCGCCCCGCCCGCGTGCGCGGCGAACTTCGGCACCTCGGTGACCGGGCTGGGCCGGCCGGTGTAGTCGCGCTGCAGCCGCGCGAACTCCTCCTGGAAGGCCGGGTCCACCCGCATGGCGGCGTAGGCCTCGGTCAGCTCGTCGAGCGCGGCGATGAGGGCCTCGGGGACGAAGCGGCCGCCGAAGACGCCGAAGTGGCCGGTGGCGTCGGGCCAGCCCGGGCGCGCCGGAAGGAGCTGGTCCTCGGGCTGCGGTGGGCTGGTCGTCGTCATGCCCCCAGCGTAAGGACCTCCCTGCCCCCCACCGCTCACAGGCTCGCGGCGGGTCCCTGCGGGGAGGCCGGCCTCAGCGGCTCGTGCGGGGCGTCGCGGGGTGGGAGCCGGCGGTGACCAGGTCGGCGACCGCCTGGCGGGCGTCCCCGGCGGTGACCAGGCCCTCGCCCACGAGCACCGCGTCGGCACCGGCAGCGGCGTAGGAGATGAGGTCGTGCGGCCCGCGCACGCCGGACTCGGCGACCTTGACCACCTCCGACGGCAGGCCCGGGGCGATCCGCTCGAAGGTGGAGCGGTCCACCCGCAGGGTGGTCAGGTCACGGGCGTTGACGCCGATCACCGAGGCGCCGGCGTCGAGCGCGCGGTCGGCCTCGGCCTCGGTGTGCACCTCGACCAGCGCGGTCATGCCCAGGGACTCCACCCGCTCCAGCAGCCCCACGAGGACGTTCTGCTCCAGCGCGGCCACGATCAGCAGGACGACGTCGGCACCGTGGGCCCGCGCCTCGTGCACCTGGTAGCTGGTGACCACGAAGTCCTTGCACAGGATCGGCACGTCCACCGCGGCGCGGACGGCGGCGAGGTCGGCGTGCGTGCCGCCGAACCGGCGCCGCTCGGTCAGCACGCTGACCACCCGGGCGCCGCCGTCGGCGTACTGCGCGGCCAGCACCGCCGGGTCGGGGATGTCGGCCAGCGCGCCCTTGGACGGGCTCTGCCGCTTCACCTCGGCGATCACGCCGACGCCGGGGGCGCGCAGCGCGGCGAGGGCGTCCAGCGCCGGGCGGGTGTCCCGGGCGGCGGCCTTGACCTCCGCCAGCGGCGTCACCGCCTCGCGCGCGGCGAGGTCCTCCCGGACCCCGGCGACGATCTCGTCGAGCACGGACACGCGTCCTCCCCGCTGGAATCGTCGGCCTCGCCGTTCGCGGCCCGGTCGGGGGACCACTCTAGAGGCGACAGGAGTCCCGGCCTCCCGCGGGGCTGTCCCGGGCGGTTTGCCGCTCGGGAGCCGGGTAGTCAGCGGGGTTCGGGCCCGCCGGGCGCCGGGTCGGTGGGGTCCTCGCCCCGGTCGAGGGCCCGCCAGGCGTCCAGGGCGCGGTCCTCCTCGGACCGCGCGCGGACCGTCTCCCGGGCCGCGACGGCGCCGGCCGGACGCTCGTAGCGGCGGCCCATGCCGGGCCAGCCCCGGCCGCGGAGGACCGTGAGCACCCCCGCGAGGACCGCGGCGACGCCGGCGAGGAGGGCGAGCACCGGCCAGGCGGGGTGCACCTCGACGGTGAGCCCGCCGCCGCTGCCAGCGCCGACCGCGCCGGCCACGGCGGACCGCACGTCACCGGCCAGCGGGCGCAGCCCCGACCAGCCCAGGACCCCGCCCGCGACGGCCACCAGCAGGCCCACGACGACCCGGCCCGCTCCGCGGACGGCCAGCAGCGCGACCGCCGCGGCCAGCAGCAGCAGGCCGGCGGCGGGGACCAGCGGCGCGAAGGCCCCCCCGGTCAGCTCCTCGGTGACCGGCGGCAGCGGTGCGGGGCGCTGCAGGGTCGCGGTGACCCAGGTCTGCCCGCCGGTGGACAGCGCCAGCCCGCCGGCGACCGCTGCCGCGGCGACGGTGGCCCCGAGCTCCCGCCGTGCCGACCCGCTCACGGAGCCCACGGCCCGGCTCCGCGCAGCGCTCCGCACCTCGCTCGCCGGCGCTCGCTGTCGGGCGTGCGCCGCTGTCGGCTCACGGGAGCTCCCGCATCCCCTCGGCCGTCGCGATCGCCGAGAGCACGGCGCGGGCCTTGTGCCGGGTCTCGGCCTCCTCCGTCGCGGCGTCGCTGTCGGCGACGACCCCGGCGCCGGCCTGCACGTAGGCCCGGCCCTGGTGCAGCACCGCCGTGCGGATGGCGATCGCCATGTCCAGGTCGCCGCTGGCGTCCAGGTAGCCGACCGTGCCGGCGTAGAGCGCGCGGCGGGTGGGCTCCAGCGACTCGATGATCTCCATCGCCCGCGGCTTGGGGGCACCGGACACCGTGCCGGCCGGGAACGTCGCGTCGAAGACGTCGAGCGCGTCCCACTCCGGCGCGACCTCGCCCGCGACGGTCGACACCAGGTGCATGACATGGCTGTAGTGCTCGATCCGCATGAAGTCGGGCACCTCGACGGTGCCCGGCACGCACACCCGCCCCAGGTCGTTGCGGGCGAGGTCGACCAGCATGACGTGCTCGGCGCGCTCCTTGGGGTCGGCCAGCAGCCCCTCGGCCAGCCGCACGTCCTCGTCGGGCGTGGCGCCGCGGGGCCGCGTGCCGGCCGGCGGGTGGACCACGGCCGAGCTGCCGGTCACCGTGACCAGCGCCTCGGGCGAGGAGCCGACCACGTCGAACGGCGTCTCCCGGCCCGCGAAGCGCAGCAGGTACATGTACGGCGAGGGGTTGGTCGCGCGCAGCACCCGGTAGAGGTCCAGCGCGTCGACCTCGGTCGGCGTCTCGAAGCGCTGCGAGAGCACCACCTGGAAGGCGTCGCCGGCGCGGATGTGCTCGCGCACCCGCTCGACGCCGTCCTCGAAGACGCCCGGCGCCATGTTGCTGACCACCGGCGGGAGCTCGGCGGTGGCGAAGGTGGCGACCCCGGGCGGCACCGCCTTCGTGAGGTCGGCGGCCATCGCGTCGATCCGGGCCACGGCGTCGTCCCACCCGGTGCCGGGCTCCCCCTCCCCCCGCACCGCGTTGGCGATGAGCAGCACCGACCCGTCGGTGTGGTCGAGCACGGCCAGGTCGGTGACCAGCATGAGCGCGAGCTCGGGCATGCCCAGGTCGTCGACGCTGGTCACCGGCAGCCGCTCCAGCCGCCGGACGACGTCGTAGCCGAGGTAGCCCACCAGGCCACCGGTCAGCCGCGGCAGGCCCGGGGTGCGCGGCGAGCGGAGCCGGCGGGCCAGGGTGCGGACGGCGTCCAGCGGGTCGGCCGGCAGGTCGTCGGTCAGCCCGGGGAGCTCCTCCCCCAGCCACTCGGTGACGCCGTCCCGCTCGGTGAGCACCCCGGCGCTGCGGACGCCCACGAAGCTGTACCGGCTCCACTGCTTGCCCTGCTCGGCGGACTCCAGCAGCACCGTGCCCGGCCGGTTGCCGGCGAGCTTGCGGTAGATGCCGACCGCGGTCTCGGCGTCGGCGAGCAGCCGCCGGGTGACCGGGACCACCGGTTGGTCGAGGGCCGCGAAGTCCTCCCGGCTCGGGGACGTCTCACCGAGCCGCACGGGACACCTCCAGCTCCCGGTGGAAGCAGCTGCGCTCGCCGGTGTGGCAGGCCGGGCCCTCCTGGTCGACGAGCACCAGCAGGGCGTCGCCGTCGCAGTCCAGCCGCACGTCGCGCACCCACTGCCGGTGTCCGGAGGTCTCGCCCTTCACCCAGTACTCCTGCCGGCTGCGCGACCAGTAGGTGGCCCGGCCGGTGGTCAGCGTGCGGCGCAGCGCCTCGTCGTCCATCCAGGCGACCATGAGCACCTCGCCGGTGTCGTGCTGCTGGACGACGGCGGCGACCAGGCCCGCGGCGTCGCGGCGCAGCAGGTCGGCGACGGCGGGGTCCAGGGCGGACTCGGCGGCGGGGACGGCGGACATGCCTCCGATCGTCCCACCCGGCGGCGCCCGCCCCGGTCACCGGCTCGGCGCCGCCCCCTCCTCCGGGGCGCCGGCGAACCAGACCCGGGCCGGCCGGCTGTTCGCCAGGCCGAGCGCGACCGCCGGCGGGGCGGCGAAGCAGAGGATGCCGACGAGCACCACCGCCGACGGGCCGGAGCCGATCGCCGCGCCGGACAACCCCTCCAGCCGCAGCCACCAGTACGCGGCGAGGGCGACCTGCACGGCCAGGGCGGCGACGAGCGTCCAGCGGGCGGCCGCGCTGCGCCGGTTCAGCGCCAGGACCCCGGCGACGACGAGGGCGACGACCGACGCGAGCTGCACCCCGGCCACGGTGGTGGCCTCGGTGGCCAGGGCCCCGGCGTCCGCGGGGAAGCCGACCTCGCCCTCGGCGAGGGTGAACACCGAGGCGAGCAGGAACACGTAGGCCGAGGCGAGCGCCACCACGCCCGCCTGCACGAAGGCGAGCACCGCGGCGGCGACCACCTGCCCCGGCCGCCGCGGGCCGCGCGGCGGGACCGCCCACGGCGTGCCGTACGGCGCGGGCCAGCCGTGGGCCGGGAGTGCCCCGTAGGCCGGCGGTGCGCCGTACTGCGGCGTCCAGGCCGGGGCGGTCGGCGGCGGGCCCGCGTAGGGGGCGCCCGGCTCGGTCTCCGTCGCCGGGTCCGACCACGGGCTCCGCGGCTCGGTCACAGCATCCCCCGTTCGACCCCGCACTCGATCCGCTCCTCGGTCCACGCCGTCGATCGCCTCCGCGGTCGCTCCGCTCCTCGCTCGCTGGCGCTCCCTGCGATGCTCACTCCCTGTCGGCTCCAGGCATCTCCCCGCGATGTCCCCTCGCGCGTCGTCCTCACAGCTGCGCGGCCAGGGCCCGGCCGGCCACCCGCCCCGAGAACAGGCAGCCGCCGAGGAAGGTGCCCTCCAGCGACCGGTAGCCGTGCATCCCGCCGCCGCCGAACCCGGCGACCTCCCCGGCCGCGTAGAGGCCGGGGAAGACCTCGCCGCCGGGACGCAGCACGCGGCCGGACAGGTCGGTCTCCAGCCCGCCGAGCGTCTTGCGGGTGAGCAGGTTGAGCCGCACGGCGATCAGCGGGCCGGCCTCGGGGTCGAGCAGCCGGTGCGGCGGGGCGACGCGGATGAGCTTGTCGCCGAGGTAGTTGCGGGCGCCGCGGATGGCGGTGATCTGCAGGTCCTTGGTGAAGGGGTGCCCGACCTCGCGGTCACGGCACACGATCTCCGCCTCGACGGTGGCGAGGTCCAGCTCCGGCGTCCCGCCGGTGACCCGGTTCATGCCCGCGACCAGCTCGGGCAGCGTCCGGGCGACGACGAAGTCCTCGCCCCGGTCGAGGAAGGCCTGCACCGGCCCCGCCACCCCGGCCTTGACGCGGTTGAGCAGGAGCCTGACGTCCTTGCCGGTGAGGTCGGGGTTCTGCTCGGACCCCGACAACGCGAACTCCTTCTCGACGATCTTCTCCGTCGCGACGAACCAGGTGTGCTCGTACCCGGTCTGCCCGATGTGGGCCAGCGTGCCCAGGGTGTCGAAGCCGGGGAACAGCGGTACGGGCAGCCGCTTCCCGGTGGCGTCCAGCCACAGGGACGACGGGCCGGGGAGGATCCGGATGCCGTGCTGGGCCCACACCGGCGAGTGGTTGGCGATGCCCTCGGTGTAGTGCCACATCCGGTCGCGGTTGACCAGGTGCGCGCCCGCGGCCTCGGTGGCCTGCAGCATCCGGCCGTCGACGTGCGCGGGCACGCCGGAGAGCAGCCGCCGGGGCGCGGGGCCGAGCCGGGCCGGCCAGTTCTGGCGGACCAGCTCGGGGTTGCCGCCGATGCCGCCGGAGGTGACGACGACGGCCTGCGCCGTGAGCTCGAAGGGCGCCACCTCGGTGCGCGAGCTGGCCTCGCCGCGGGCCACGTCGCTGGCCTCGAGGACCGCGCCGCGGACCCCGGTGACCGCGCCGTCGCTGACGACCAGCTCGTCGACCCGGTGGCGGAAGCGCAGCTCGACCAGCCCCCGCTGCACCGCGGCGCGCACCCGGCGGGCGAAGGGCTCCACGAGGCCCGGGCCGGTGCCCCAGACGATGTGGAAGCGGGGCACCGAGTTGCCGTGACCCGTGGCCGTGTAGCCGCCCCGCTCGGCCCAGCCGACCACGGGGAAGAACCGCACGCCCTGCTCCCGCAGCCACGCCCGCTTCTCCCCCGCGGCGAACTGCAGGTAGGCCTCGGCCCACCGGCGCGGCCAGTGGTCCTCCTCGCGGTCGAAGGCGGCGGTGCCGAACCAGTCCTGGCGGGCGAGCTCGAGCGAGTCGCGGACGCGCAGCCGGCGCTGCTCCGGCGAGTCGACGAGGAACAGCCCGCCGAAGGACCACCAGGCCTGGCCGCCGAAGGAGGCCTCCGGCTCCTGCTCGAGCAGCACCACCCGCTTGCCCGCATCGGCCAGCTCCGCGGTCGCGACCAGCCCGGCCAGCCCCGCCCCCACCACCACGACGTCCGTCTGCGACACGGTCGGCACGCTAGCGGGCGCGGGCTGCCCGACGCGGCCGCTCGGGCGGTCGCGTCGCCCGGCCGGGGCGGGTCCACTCCCGGATCGGGCGGCGGAGGGTCAGCGCCAGGCAGCCGATCGGGCCGGCCAGCAGCAGCACCGCCCACCACATCGCCGAGCCGCCGCCCAGCAGCCCGAAGACGACGACGAGCCCGATCAGCGCGAGCAGCGGCGGCACCGCGGCGCCGGCGAGGACCAGCCACCCGCGCCTCCGCCCGAGCCACACCGCCACCGCGCCGGCGACCGCCCAGACCGCGAGCACCAGCGGCGCCAGCACGTACCAGTGCCAGCCGCGGTCGGGTGCCCACAGCAGGTAGGACAGGTAGACGTCCTCGGCGGCCACCAGCACCCCGAACACGGCGGCGAAGGGCGCGAGCAGCGGGCGCTCCACCGGCGCCGCCGACGTCCGGACCGGCGCGGGACGCGGGGCCGGGCGGGGCGAGCGCCGGACCGCCGCCCGGCTGCGCGAGGAGGACGACGCCATGTCCGCAGCGTAGGAGGGCGAGCTGGGCGTCAGCCGGGCGCCGCGGAGGCGCGCCGGGATCTCCCCGCAGTCCACCGGCGGACCCGCGGCGTGAGCGCCAGCGCCGCCGCCAGCACGGGCAGGGCCACCAGCATCAGCGGCCACGCCGGGCTCCCGGCGTCCTCCCGGGTCGCGGCCACGACGACCGCGCCGGTGAGCACGGCCACCGGCAGGACCGACAGCACCAGCGGCAGCCAGCCCCGGCGCAGCAGCAGCCACAGCGCGCCGGCCAGCTGGACCACCGGGGCGAGCAGGAGCAGGTAGGTCCACGGGTCGGGGCCGCTGTCGGCCGACAGCCCGCCCAGCGCGACGGCGAAGACGGCGACGAAGAGGAGCGGCACCGCACCGAGGATGCCGAGGACGCCGGCGGCGAGGGCGAGCCCGGGCGTCCGCGGGTCCGACGGAGGGACGCCGCCCGCCCGGGCGGGATGGGAGGACACGCTGCGCAGGCTAGGACGCCGCGGCCGGTCCCGGTGGCCCGGCGGCCGCGACCTCAGCCGGCCGGCTGCGGCTCCCCCGTCGACGAGCGTCGCCAGGAGGCGTGCAGCCGGGCGTAGGGGCCCTCGGCGTCGACCAGCTCGGCGTGCGTACCGCGCTGGACCACCCGGCCGGCGTCGACCACCAGCACCTCGTCGGCCCGCTCGGCGGTGGACAGCCGGTGCGCGATCGTGAGCGTCGTCCGGCCCTCGGTGAGGGTGTCGAGGGCGTGGGTGAGCCGCCGCTCGGTGGCCGGGTCCACGGCACTGGTGGCCTCGTCGAGGACCAGCAGGTCGGGGTCGGCGACGTAGGCGCGGGCGACGGCGACCAGCTGCCGCTCGCCGGCCGACAGCGACTCCCCCCGCTGTCCGACCGGCGTCGCCACCCCGCCGGGCAGGCCGGAGACCCAGTCGCCCAGGCCCAGCTCGTCGAAGGCGGCCCGCACGTCGTCGTCGGACTGGCCGGGCCGGCCGTAGCGCACGTTGTCGGCGACGGTCGCGTCGAACAGGAACCCGTCCTGCGGCACCATGACCACCCGCTGCCGCAGCGACGCGAAGGAGACCTCGTCCAGGGGGACGCCGCCCAGCAGCACCCGGCCCTCGGTCGGGTCCATCAGCCGGGTGACCAGCTTGGCGAAGGTCGTCTTCCCCGAGCCGGTCTCGCCCACGATCGCCACCCGGCGGCGGGGGGCGATCGCCAGGTCGACGTCGTCGAGCGCGGGGCGGGCCTCCGGCGCGTAGCGGAAGGTGACGTGCTCGAACCGCACACCCAGCGGCCCCGGAGGCAGCAGCCGGGCGCCCGCGGGGTCGCTGACCGCGGGGTCGCGGACGTCGGGCTCGGTCTCGAGCACGTCGAGGACACGGCGGAAGCCGGCGACCGCGTTCTGCGCCTCGTTGAGCACCTCGCTGGCCGTCTGCACCGGCGCCACGAACAGCGTCACCAGGAACAGGAAGGCCACCAGCGTGCCGGCGGTCAGGTCGCCACCGATGCCGAGCAGGACGCCGACGACGACCACCGCGGCGTTGGCGACCGCGGCGACGAACTCACCGGTGACGAACACCGCGGCGGTGGTCTGCTGCGCGCGGACCTGGGCGCGGTAGTGCCGGGCGATGGCGCGGTCGATGCGGGCGGCGGTGCGGTGGCGGATGCCGTAGGCCCGCACGGTGGGGGCACCGACGACCGACTCGGAGACGGCGGCCAGCACGTCGCCCACCCGCTCCCGGACCACGCCGTAGACCACGGCCAGGCGCTGGGCGAAGAAGCGGACGGCGAAGCCCAGCGGCACGAAGCAGACCAGCACCAGCAGCGTGAGCTGCCATGAGTAGACGGCCATGACGACGGTGGCGACCAGCAGCTGGCCCAGGCTGACCACGCCGAGCACGCCGCCCCACTGCATGAACGTGGAGAGCTGGTCGACGTCGCTGGTGACCCGGGAGACCAGCGATCCCCGCCGCTGCCCCTGCTGGTGCAGCACGGAGAGGTCGTGGACGTGGCGGAAGGCCCGCGCCCGCAGCCCGGCCAGCGCGGTCTCCGTCGTCCGGAACAGCCGGACGTTCATCCGGTAGACCGCGACGGCGGTGACCACCACGACGGCGGCGCACACCAGCACCAGGTCGCGCACCAGGTCGAGGTCGGGGCCGCCGGGGCCGGACAGGCCGCGGTCGATCACCTGCTGGACGGCGATCGGCACGACCACCCGCCCGGCCGTGGCGACCAGCGCGAGGGCGAAGGTGGCCGGCAGCCCGCGGCGGAACTCGGGCATCATCCGCAGGCCCCGGCGCAGGGTCGCGAACGCGCCCTCCTCGCGGTGCTCGGCGACGACGGTGCTCATGCCGCCACCTCCGTCTGCGCGTAGGCGCGCACCAGCGCGGCGTAGCCCGGCACCGACGCGAGCAGCTCCTCGTGGCTGCCGCGGGCGAGCACCCGGCCGTTCTCCAGCCAGACGACCTCGTCGGCCAGCGCGATCGTGGCCTGCCGGTAGGCGACCACCACCACCGTGGAGGGGTGGTCGGCGGCGCGCAGCGCGTCGAGGATGCGGGCCTCCACGGCCGGGTCGACCGCGCTCGTGGCGTCGTCGAGGACCAGCAGGCGGGGCTGGCGGACCACCGCGCGGGCCAGCGCGATCCGCTGCCGCTGCCCACCGGACAGGGTCGCGCCGCGCTCGCCGACCCGGGTGTCGAGCCCGTCGGGCAGCCACCGCACGAACTCGTCGGCGGCGGCCACCCGCAGCGCCGCCCACAACTCGTCGTCGGTGAGGTCGGCGCCGAGGGTGACGTTGCCGCGGACGGTGTCGTCGAACAGGAAGGTGCCCTGCGGCACGAACGCCGCCGCGGCGCTGACCTCCCCCTCGCGCAGGGCGCGCAGGTCCACCCCGTCGAGCAGGACGGCGCCGGTGCCGGGGTCGACCAGCCGCACCAGCAGGCCGGCGAGTGTCGACTTGCCCGAGCCGGTCGGCCCGACGACGGCGACGGTGCTCCCGGCCGCCACGTCGAAGGTGATGCCCGAGAGTGTGGGCCGCTCGGCGCCGTCGAAGCCGAACCCGACGTCCCGCAGCGCCAGGGCCGCGCCCCCCGCACCGGCCGGGGCCGCGTCGTCGCCGTGCGGGGTCTCCCCGGTGGCGTCCAGGACCGGGGTCACCCGGTCGAAGCCGGCCAGCGCGCGCGGCAGGTCGGCGAGCACCCAGCCGATCGCGCGGATCGGCAGCGCGAGCAGGGTGAACAGGTAGGCGATGGAGACCAGGTCCCCGGCGTCGGCCGCGCCGTCGGCCACGCGGCCGGCGCCGATGAGCAGCACCGCGAGGGTGCCCAGGTTGGGCAGGGCCTCCATGAGCGGGTCGAACAGCCCGCGCACCCGCCCGACGGCGACCAGCCCGTCGCGCAGCTCCTCGGCGCGGGCGGTGAAGCGGGCGGTCTCGACGTCCTCCCGGCCCAGGGTCTTGACCACCAGGGCGGCGTCGAAGCTCTCGTGCGCGATCTCGCTGACCTCGGCGCGCAGCTGCTGGGCCCGGGCCATCCGCGGGCTCATCACCTGGGAGTAGACGGCGTTGACCGCGAAGACCAGCGGGAAGACGACCAGGCCGACCAGCGCGAGCCACGGGTCGGTGGCCACGAGCGCGACGACGGTGATGCCGATCATCACGACCGCGCCGCAGGCGAAGGGCAGCGGCGCGACGAAGAACCAGGCGGCCTCGACGTCGGAGTTGGCGTTGGACAGCAGCTGGCCGGTCGGGTGGCGCTGGTGCCACGACAGCGGCAGCCGCAGGTACTGGCCGGTGACCCGGCGGCGGTAGTCGGCCTGCAGCCGGTAGCCCATGATCCCGGCGAACAGGCGCCGCCCGAGGATGCCGAGGATCTTCAGGACGGCGACGGCGAGGATGGCGACCGAGGCGAGGGTGAGCGCGGCCGCGGTGGTCGCGCCGTCGGCGAAGGCGGGGAGGACCACCCGCTCGGTGACCTCGCCGATGACGTAGGCGCTGGCGACGGTCATGCCGCCGTAGAGGCTGCTGGCCAGGAAGGCCAGCGTGAACATGCCGGGCTGCTCGGCGATCGCGCGCCCGACGTGGCGCATCCCTCGCCGGACCACGGCGTCTCGGCGGCGGGGCACAGCTCTCCTCTTCTCGGCGGCGGGGGCGGTGACCTCGATGCTACTTAGAGTCGCTAACGGACACCTCCGGTTTCCCGGACCCGCCTGACCGGTAACCCCGGACGGTGACCGCCTCTTCCCGGCCGCTGGCCGCCCGCGAGCGCGCCGCCCTCGCCGACCTCCTCGAGGAACTCGGACCGGACGCGCCGACCTGCTGCGCGGGGTGGACCACGCGGCACCTGGCCGCGCACCTGGTGGTGCGCGACCGGCGCCCCGACGCCCTCCCCGGCTTCGGCGTGGAGCAGCTCGGGGTCGCCCGGCCCCTGACCGCCTGGTCGCACCGGCTGGAGGACCGGGTGCGGGCCTCGACCCCCTACCCGGAGCTGGTGGCGAAGGTCCGGGCCGGGGCGCCGGTGTGGTCGCCGATGGGCTGGCCGGTCGTCGGCGACGCCGTCAACGGCGCCGAGTTCGCCATCCACCACGAGGACGTCCGCAGGGCGCAACCGGGCTGGGCCCCGCGCTCCCTGCCGCGGACCGACGCCGACCAGCTGTGGCGCGCGGCGACCTTCTTCGCCCGCCGTCGGCCCGGCGGCGTGGTGCTCCGGCGCACCGACACCGGCGCCGAGCACCGGGCGGGCGCCGGGGGGACCACGGTGGCCGGCGAGTCGCTGGAGCTGCTGTTGTGGGCCGCCGGCCGGGAGGACGTCGCCCGGGTCACGCCGTCCTGAGCCCGGCCCACGTCATCGCGCGCGGGGCCGCGGGACCCGACCGGACGGGACGATGTTCTGGTTGAGGCAGAACAGGTTGTCCGGGTCGTAGCGGTCCTTGAGAGCGACCAGGCGGGCGTACTTCTCCGGCCCGAAGGCGGCACGGACCCGGTCGGGGCCCTCGTCGCCCAGGAAGTTGAGGTAGGCGCCGGCGGCTGCGTACGGCTTCAGCGCCCCGGAGAGCTCGCGGGTCCAGGCGATGTTCCGCTCGTCGTCAGCCGGGTCGGGCCACATGCTCAGGAAGTGGACGTTCCACGGCGCGTCCCGCAGGTCGAACGCCGTCGCCTCCCGCGGGACCCGTGCCGGCGCACCGCCACCGGGGACCAGGATGACCTGGGTCAGCGGGGAGGGCACCTCGGCCGTCCGCGTCGCGGCTGCCTCGATCGCCTCGTCGGGCAGCTCCCGCAGGAAGTCCGCCGTCCACCAGTTGCGCATGCCTGCGGGATAGGCCGCGTCGAGCATCCGCTGGATCGCCGTGTACGGCATCGGCTGCACCATGGTGACCACCGGCGCGCCGTGCTCCAGGAGCGGCCGCAGGACACTCCGCGCCTCCTCCACGTCGCCGGTGTGGACCACGATCACCCCCACCGCGGGACGACCCCGGGCCGCCTCGGGCACGAACGGCTCCGGCGGGGCGGAGAGGAGAGCCGCCCCACCGCCGACCTCGTCCGGCGCCTCGGCGATGAACTCGCGGTAGTGCCGGATGACGTCGACGGCGTCCTCGTGCCGGTACAGGAGCATGCCGCCGAGGATCACCGGGCCCAGCCGGTGCGCGCGGAAGTCGAACCGGGTGACCACGCCGAAGTTGCCGCCGCCACCCCGGAGTGCCCAGAACAGGTCGGGTTCGTGGTCGGCGTCCACCTCGAGGACCTCGCCGGCCGCCGTCACGACCTGGGCGCCGACCAGGCTGTCGCACGTGTAGCCGAACGTGCGCTCCACCCAGCCGCTGCCGCTGCCGAGCGTGAGGCCGCCGACCCCGGTCGAGGACACCCGCCCGCCGGTCACCGCCAGTCCGTGCTCCTGCGTGGCCGCGTCGAACTGCGCCCAGGTGGCGCCGCCCTCGGCGCTGACCCAACGGTCGGACACGCGGACCTGCACGCGGTTCATCGGCCGCAGGTCGAGCATGAGCCCGGCGTCGCACACTGCGTGGCCCACGACGCCGTGCCCGCCGCCGTGCACCGCCAGGGGCAGGCCGGCGTCGCGCGCGTGCACCACCGCGGCCACCACGTCGTCGGTGCCGGTGCACCGGGCGATCAGGGCGGGCGAGCGGTCGACCATGCCGTTGAAGACGTGCCGGGCGTCGTCGTAGCCGGGGTTCCCGGGACGTAGCACCTCACCCCGGAAGCCGCGGATGCCGGACTGCACGGTGGGAGTGGCCATCGCTGTCTCCTGCGGAGAGCGGAACGGGGTCCTCAGGTTCCCACCGCGACGCGGCCCCGGAGATGGTCCTACGTCCCGGGCGCCACCGCCGGGCTCGCACCGGTCACGCGGTCGGGCCGACCGCCGCGGTCAGGCGATCGGGTGGTCTGTCTCCCGCCGCACCGGGACGCCGGCGTGGTGCAGCGCGGTCTTGACCTCGCCGATCCGCAGCTTGCCGAAGTGGAAGACGCTGGCGGCGAGGACCGCGTCGGCACCGGCCTCGACGGCGGGCGGGAAGTGCTCCGGTTCGCCCGCTCCCCCGCTGGCGATCAGCGGCACGGTGACCTCGCGGCGCACCGCCCGGATCAGCTCGAGGTCGAAGCCGGCCTGGGTGCCGTCGGCGTCCATGGAGTTGAGCAGCACCTCGCCGACGCCGAGCTCGGCGGCCTGCACCACCCACTCGACGGCGTCCCGGCCGGTGCCGCGGCGCCCGCCGTGCGTGGTGATCTCGAAGCCGGAGTCGGTCCGCGCGCCGTCGCGGCAGCGGCGGGCGTCGAGGGAGAGCACCAGCACCTGGTTGCCGAACCGGTCGGTGATCTCGCTGATCACCTCCGGGCGGGCGACGGCGGCGGTGTTGACCGCGACCTTGTCCGCCCCGGCGCGCAGCAGCCGGTCGACGTCCTCCACGCTGCGCACCCCGCCGCCGACGGTCAGCGGGATGAACACGCTCTCCGCCGTCCGGCGGACGACGTCGTAGGTGGTCTCCCGGTCGCCGGAGCTGGCCGTGATGTCGAGGAAGGTCAGCTCGTCGGCGCCCTCGGCGTCGTAGACCCGGGCCATCTCGACCGGGTCGCCGGCGTCGCGCAGGTCGACGAAGTTGACGCCCTTGACCACCCGGCCGGCGTCGACGTCCAGGCACGGGATGACGCGCACCGCGAGGCTCACGCGCCCGCCTTCCGGACGGCGTCGGCCTCGATCTCCACCAGCATCGCGGGGTCGATCAGGGCGGCCACCTGCACCATCGAGGTCGCCGGCCGGATGTCGCCGAACACCTCGCCGTGGGCGCGGCCGACCTCCTCCCAGCGGGAGATGTCGGTGACGTACATGCGGGTGCGGACGACGTCGGCGACGGTGAACCCGGCGCGCTCCAGGGCGTCGGCGAGGTTGGCCAGCGCCTGGCGGGTCTGCCCGGCGGCGTCACCGGGGTGCACCACCGCGCCGTCGACGGTCGCGGTCGTCCCGCTCACCCAGGCCATGTCGCCGTGGACGACGACCCGGCTGTAGCCGACCACGGCCTCCCACGGGGCGTCGGAGCCGAACCGGAGGAGGCTCATGCCAGCTCCTCGGTGACCCGCAGCGCCTCGGGCAGGGTGAACGCGCCGGCGTAGAGGGCCTTGCCGACGATCGCGCCCTCGACGCCGACCGCGGTCAGGCCGGCCAGCGCGCGGATGTCGTCGAGCGAGCTGACCCCGCCGGAGGCGACCACCGGGCGCGGCGTCGCGGCGCACACCTCGCGCAGCAGTTCGAGGTTGGGGCCGCGCAGCGTGCCGTCCTTGGTGATGTCGGTGACGACGTAGCGGGCGCAGCCCTCGGCGTCCAGGCGGGCGAGGGTCTCGTAGAGCTCGCCGCCCTCGCGGGTCCAGCCGCGGGCGGCCAGCCGGGTGCCGCGCACGTCCAGGCCGACGGCGATCCGGTCGCCGTGCTCGGCGATGGCACGGGCACACCACTCGGGCGACTCCAGCGCGGCGGTGCCGAGGTTGACCCGGCGGCAGCCGGTGGCCAGCGCGGCGGCCAGCGACTCGTCGTCCCGGATGCCCCCGGAGAGCTCGACGTCGACGTCGAGCTCCCCGACGACCCGGGCGAGCAGCTCGCGGTTGCTGCCGCGGCCGAAGGCGGCGTCGAGGTCGACCAGGTGCACCCACTCCGCGCCGTCCCGCTGCCACTGCAGGGCGGCCTCCAGCGGCTCCCCGTACCCGGTCTCGCTGCCCGCCTCCCCCTGCACGAGACGGACGGCCTGGCCGTCGGCGACGTCGACGGCGGGGAGCAGCTGCAGCTTCGGCACGCTCCCAGGTTAGTGAGGCGTCATCTGTAGCCCGCGTCACCGGCGGGGCGGCCGGTGTCCTGCACCTCCACGACGTAGCGCCACGCGTCGGGCTGGGTGCCGTCGACGTCGGGGAAGCCGTAGACGCGGGCCAGTTCCCCACTGGAGGTCGACCGGCCCGACCACCGGGCGCGGTCGGGGTCGGCGGCGAGCGCGGCGACCGCCCGGCCGACGAAGGCGGGGCTCTCCGAGATGCAGAAGTGCGGGTGCTCGGCGGTGGCGTCGCGCCAGGTGGCCTCGGTGACGCCGAACCCGTCGAGCATCATCTCCGAGCGCAGCCAGCCGGGGGTCAGCGCCACCGCCGTCCCGCCGTGGGGCCGCAGGTCGTGCGCCTGGGAGAACGCCAGCCGCAGCACCGACCACTTGGCCAGGTCGTAGAAGGCGTTCACCCGGAACGTGCGCGCGTTGTACTCCGCCGTCCCGTCGGTCATCTCCACGACCAGACCACCGGGCCGGCGGACGAGCAGCGGCAGCGCGAGCGCGCTGGTGACCAGGTGGGTCTCCACGCCCAGCCGGAGCAGCCGCAGGCCACGGTCGAGGTCGTGCTCCCACAGCGGCACGTCCCACTCGAACAGCGTCTCGCCGCCCCAGACGTCGTTGACCAGGACGTCGAGACGGCCGGACTCGGCGTCGATGCGCTCCACCAGCGCGGCCACCTGCGCCGGGTCGAGGTGGTCGCAGACGGCCGGGATGCCGCGGCCACCGGCGGCGGTGACCAGCCCGGCGGTCTCCTCGATCGTCTCGGGCCGGTCGTACTCCGAGCGGCGTCCGGCGGTGCTGCGCCCGGTGCACCAGACCGTGGCCCCGGCCGCGCCCAGGGCGACGGCCGTCCCCCGTCCGGCGCCGCGGGTGGCGCCGGCGACGAGGGCGACGGTGGCGGACAGGTCGGGAGGGGTGTAGTCCACGAGCGCACCCTGCACCCGCCCACCGACGGTTCGGGGCGGCCCGACGGACGGGGCCATCCTCCCGCCAGGCGGAAGGGACGCTGCTCGGGCGAGGCACGGCCTGCTGGACTCGGCCGACCCCGTCCCCGGAGAGGACCGCCCGTGATCGACAAGTTCCGCGAGGACGTCCTGTCCGTGGTGGACGCCGTGCCCTCGGGTGCCTCCATCGCGGTGGGCGGCTTCGGCAGCTCCGGCCGCCCCGACGGGCTGCTCGACGCCCTGTGCGCGCTGGACAAGCGCGACCTGCACGTCTACGTCAACAACGTCGGTCACGACTTCACGGGGGTCGGGCGCCTGCTGCACGAGGGCCGGCTGCGCCGGGTCACGGCGTCCTTCCCGATCCTGCAGGAGTTCTACGACGAGTACTTCGCCGGCAGGGTCGAGCTCGAGCTCGTCCCGCAGGGCACCCTGGCCGAGCGGTTGCGCGCCGGTGGCGCCGGCATCCCCGCGTTCTTCACGCCCTCCGGCGCGGGCACGATGCTCTCCGACGGCTCCTTCACGCTGCGCTACTCCCCCGACGGCGGCGTCGCCGAGCACGTGCCGGCCAAGGAGACCCGGCTGATCAACGGCCGCGAGCACGTCCTCGAGGAGGGCATCGTCGCCGACTTCGGGTTCGTCAAGGCGCACCGGGGCGACCGGAAGGGGAACCTGCGGTTCCGCCTGTCGGCCCGCAACTTCAACCCGATGGCGGGTATGTCCGGGAGGACGACGTTCGCCGAGGTCGAGCACCTCGTCGAGGTCGACGAGCTCCACCCCGACGACGTCCACCTGCCCGGCGTGTTCGTGGACGACGTCGTGCTCTCCACGGGCAAGGCCCCGGCCGTCGACGAACCGGCCGCCGCGACGACGAGGGAGGCCCCCTGATGACCGGCACCGTCCCCGCCCCGACCCCCGTGGCCGGGCGCACCCGCGAGGGCATCGCGCAGCGGCTGGCCGAGGACCTCCAGGACGGCTACGTCGTCAACCTCGGGGTCGGCATCCCGCTGCTGGTCCCCCGCTTCCTCCCCGAGGACGAGGAGGTCGTCCTGCACGCGGAGAACGGCGTCCTGGGCATCGGCGCCGAGGCCGCCCCCGGCGAGGAGGACCCCGACCTCACCGACGCCGGCAAGCAGCCGATCACCCTCACCAGCGGCGCGGCCATCACCGACTCGGCGCTGTCGTTCGCGATCATCCGCGGCGGCCACCTCGACTGCACCATCCTCGGCGCGCTGCAGGTGTCGGCGGCCGGCGACCTCGCCAACTGGTACGTGCCGGGCAGGAACCCCGCCGTCGGCGGGGCGATGGACCTCGTCGCCGGCACGCCGCAGGTGTGGGTCGCGATGGAGCACGTCGACCGCGCGGGCCGGCCCAAGATCGTGCCCGAGTGCACCTTCCCGCTGACCGGCAAGCGGTGCGTCACGCGGATCTACACCGACCTGGCCGTCTTCCACGTCGTCGACGGCACCCTGCGGCTGGTCGAGTGCGCCCCGGGGGTCGCCCCCGAGGTCGTCCGCGAGCGCACCGCCGCCCCCTACACCGAGGACCTCCGCCACTGACCGGCGCGCCGGCAGGGGATGCTCGACCCATGACCACACAGCTGCGCGCCGGGCAGACAGCGGACGGGGGGACCCCCGGGCGCGGAGCCGCACGGAGCACCGCGTCGGCGACGGCGGCCGGCCGCGTGCTGGCCGTCCTGGACGCGTTCGGCCCGGCCCACCCGACCCTGACGCTCAGCGAGATCAGCCGGCGGTCGGGGCTGGCCCTGTCGACGACGCACCGCCTGGTGGGCGAGCTCCGGGCGTGGGGGGCGCTGGAGCGGGGGCCCGACGGCCGCTACGGGATCGGACTGCGGCTCCTGGAGCTCGGCGCCCTGGCCCCGCACGGGTTGCAGCTGCGGGAACTGGCCGTGCCCTACGTCGACGACCTCCACCAGGCCACCCGCGCCAACGTCGTCCTCGGGGTGCGCGACGGGTCCGACGTGGTCTACGTGGAGGCGCTGCGCGCGCGGGGAGCGGTCCGGCTGATGAGCCGCATCGGGGGGCGGTGGCCGCTGCACGCCACGGGCACCGGTCAGGTGCTGCTGGCCTTCGCCGGGGCGGAGGTGCAGGAGCAGGTGCTCAGCGGTCCGCTGCGGCGCTTCACGCCACAGACCATCGTCGACCCCGTCGCGCTGCGCCGCACGCTCGCCGAGGTCCGCCGCACCGGCGTCGCGGTCGCGGAGAACCAGCTGACCGCCGAGTCCCCGGCCCTGGCCGTCGCGGTGCCGGTGCGCGGAGCCGGGGACGAGGTGGTCGCCGCGCTGGGGGTCACCGTGGCGGCGGGGACGGCGCAGCCGCAGACGCTGGTCCCGGTGCTCAACGCCACCGCTCGCGGCATCTCCCGCGCCCTCGGCGCCCCCTCCGCGGAGCCGGCCGTCCGCCGTCGCCCCTGAGCGCCGGCCTCCCGCGCGCGGGGCGGGTGGCAGGGTGGCCGCCGTGGAGTTCGCGAACGTCGTCCGCCGGCGCCGCATGGTGCGCGACTACGACCCCGACCGCCCGGTCCCCCCGGAGGTGCGCGAGCGGCTGCTCGAGCACGCGATCCGCGCGCCGTCGGCGGGGTTCAGCCAGGGCTGGGCGTTCCTGGTCCTGGAGGACGCCGCCGACCGCGAGCTGTTCTGGTCGGTGACCACGTCCCCGGGCGCCCCCGACGCCTGGCTGACCCGGATGCGGCGGGCACCGCTGCTGATCGTGCCGCTGTCGTGCAAGACCGCCTACCTCGACCGCTACGCCGAGCCGGACAAGGGCTGGACCGACCGGGACGAGTCGCGCTGGCCGGTCCCCTACTGGGACGTCGACACCGGCATGGCCGCGCTGTTGGTGCTGCTCACCGCCGTCGACGAGGGGCTGGGCGCCTGCTTCTTCGGGGTGCCCGCCGAGCGGGTGGACGCCTTCCGCGCCGCCTTCGGGGTGCCCGCGGACCACCGGCCGGTGGGCTGCGTGTCGGTCGGCTACCCGGGCGGCGAGGACCGCCGGTCGCCGTCCCTGCGCCGGGGCCGCCGCGGCGTCGAGGAGGTCGTGCACCGCGGCCGGTGGTGAGGACCCCGCCTGGTTGACTGCCCGGCGTGGCAGACGACGACGAGTCCCGGCCGGTCCTGGTCACCGGTGGTTCCCGCGGCATCGGACGGGCCATCGCGCACGCCTTCGCCGCTCGCGGGGACCGCGTGGCCGTGCACTGGGGCAGTTCCCGCGAGCGGGCCGAGCAGGTGCTGGCCGAGATGCCCGGGGACGGGCACGTGCTGGTGCAGGCCGACCTCGCCGATGCCGACGCGGTGGGCCGGATGGTCGACGAGGCCGCCGCGGCCCTCGGCGGGCTGCGGGTGCTGGTCAACAACGCCGGGGTGTTCACCGCGCACCCGCCGCTGTCGACGTCCTACGAGGAGTGGCAGGCGGCGTGGTCGCGGACCCTCGCGGTCAACCTCGTCGGCGCGGCCAACGCGACCTTCCGGGCGGTTCCGCACCTGCGGGCCGCCGGTGGCGGCGCGGTCGTGAACGTCTCCAGCCGCGGCGCCTTCCGCGGCGAGCCCGACACCCCCGCCTACGGCGCCGCCAAGGCCGGGCTCAACGCCTTCGGCCAGTCCATGGCCGTCGCGCTGGCGCCGCACGGCATCGCGGTGGGCACCGTCGCCCCGGGCTTCGTGCAGACCGAGATGGCCCGCGAGGTGCTCGACGGGCCCGGTGGGGACGCCGTCCGGGCACAGTCGCCCTACGGCCGGGTGGCCCGGCCCGAGGAGGTCGCCTCGGCCGTGCTGTGGCTGGCCTCCCCCGACGCGCGGTTCTCCACCGGCACGATCATCGACGTCAACGGCGCGTCCTACCTGCGCAGCTAGGAGGCCGGGAGGCGCTGCGCGCCGGGGTCGCGGGGCGGGAGACCCCCGCGGTCCGGGAGGACCGCGGTGTCACAGCGTCTGCAGCCAGTTGGTCAGCAGCTGCGCGCCGGCGTCGCCGCTCTTCTCGGGGTGGAACTGGGTGGCCGACAGGGCGCCGTTCTCCACGCCGGCGACGAACCGGTCGCCGTGCTCGGCCCAGGTGACCAGCGGCGGCGCCAGCGGGGACGGCGCACCGTCGGCGCCCAGCGGGAAGTCGCGCACCCCGTAGGAGTGCACGAAGTAGAAGCGCTGGTCCTCGAGCCCGGCGAACAGGACACTGCCCTCCGGCGCCTGGACGGTGTTCCAGCCCATGTGCGGCAGCACCGGGGCCTGGAGCTGCTCGACGACGCCGGGCCACTCCCCGCACCCCTCGGCGTCCTGACCGTGCTCCACGCCGCGCTCGAAGAGGACCTGCATGCCGACGCAGACGCCGAGCACCGGCCGGCCGCCCGCGAGCCGGCGGTCGATCACCCGCGGGCCGTCGACGGCCCGCAGCCCGGCCATGCACGCGGCGAAGGCGCCCACGCCGGGGACGACGAGCCCGTCGGCCTCGAGGGCCGCCTGCGGGTCGCCGGTCACGGTGACGTCGGCGCCGACGCGGGTCAGCGCCCGCTCCGCCGAGCGCAGGTTGCCCGACCCGTGGTCGAGGACGACGACCTTCTTCACAGCGCTCACGGTAGTAGGGAGCGCCGGCCGGACCGCTCGGTGTTCCCGCTGGCCGGTCCGGGCGACGGGGGTCACGCTGGGGACACCCGAGCGGTGGAGGTGGCGGTGGACCGGGACAGCCTCCGTCAGGGCGCGGTGCTCGCCGCGGTGGCCGGCGGTGCAGACGCTGCGCCCCTCGCGCCGCCGGCGCCACCGAGGTGCTCCTGGCCGAGGGGGTCGACGTCCGCCCGCGCGGCCGGGACGCCTGGGCGGTCGCCGTCCTCGCCCTGGTCGCCGGCACCGCCGCGGCCGTGACCAGCCGCGTGCCCGTGTCGTCGGGGTACCCCGCCGCCGTCGTCTGGGGGCTGGGCGCCACGGCGGCCCGGTCCCTCCCCCGCCGCCGGCCCCCCGGGGTCGCGGCCGCGGCGGGCGCGGCCGCGGTGGGCGCGGCCGCGGTGGCGGCCGGCCGCCGCTAGACCATCCGGAGGATGCCGGACGCCGTCGCCAGCAGAGCCGCGGCCAGCAGGACCACGGCGAAGAACACCTGCGGGCCGGTGCGGCCGCGGGTGTCGGAGTCGGCCTTCCAGATGCTCCAGGCCCCGCCGAGCAGGAAGCCGCCCAGGACGAGCAGCAGGACGGCGAAGGTCATGCGGGGAACCGGCGCGGGGTCACCTAGAGAGCGCCCTTGGTGGAGGGGACGTCGGTGACCCGGGGGTCGAGGGCGACGGCCGCCCGCAGCGCCCGGGCCAGCGCCTTGAACTGGCCCTCGACGATGTGGTGGGCGTCGCGGCCGGCGTAGAGGACCCGTACGTGCAGGCTGATCCGCGCGTTGAACGCGAAGGACTCCAGCACGTGCTTGGTCAGGCTGGTCGGGTAGTCCGGCCCGATCATCGGCGTCATGTCCTCGGGCTCGGCGTGCACGAAGTACGGCCGGCCGGAGAGGTCGACCGCCGCCTGGGCGAGGACCTCGTCCATGGGGATCGTGGCGTCGCCGTAGCGGGTGATGCCCTTCTTGTCCCCGAGCGCCTGCGCGAAGGCCTGGCCCAGCGCGATGGCGACGTCCTCCACCGTGTGGTGTGCGTCGATGTGCAGGTCGCCGTCGGCCCGGACGCTGAGGTCGATGCCGCTGTGCTTCGACAGCGCGGTCAGCATGTGGTCGTAGAACCCGACCCCGGTGCTGATCGAGCTCGTCCCGGTGCCGTCGAGGTCGAGCTCGACGACCAGCTTGGTCTCGCTGGTCTCGCGCTCGACGCGTGCGGTGCGACTCATGGCGGTCAGTCTCCCAGGCGGTGGTCGGGCGCGACCTCACCCAGCGCGGTGAGGAACGCGTCGGTCTCCTCCGGCGTCCCGGCGGTCACCCGCAGCCAGCCGGGCAGCCCGACGTCGCGGACGAGGACGTCGCGGTCGAGCAGCGCCTGCCAGGCGGCGGGGGCGTCGGCGAAGCGGCCGAACAGGACGAAGTTGGCGTCGCTGGGCACGCTGGTCAGGCCCATGCCCGGCAGCGCCGCGACGATCCGGTCCCGCTCGGCCTTGACCGCGTCGACGGTGGCCAGCAGGGCGTCGGTGTGCGCCAGCGCGGTCCGGGCCGCGGCCTGGGTCAGCGAGCTGAGGTGGTAGGGCAGCCGGACCAGCTGCAGCGCGTCGACGACGGCGGGGTCGGCGGCCAGGTAGCCCAGCCGCAGCCCGGCCATGCCGAAGGCCTTGCTCATGGTGCGGCTGACGACCAGCCGCGGCCGGCCCGGGAGCAGGGTCAGCGCCGAGGGCGTCCCGGTGCGGGCGAACTCGGCGTAGGCCTCGTCCACGACCACCACGCCGGACGTCGCGTCGTGGAGGGCCTCGATCGTCGCGAGGTCCACCGCGGTGCCGGTGGGGTTGTTGGGGCTGGTCACGAAGACCACGTCGGGCGCGACCTCCCGCACCTGCGCGGCGGCGGCCTCCGGGTCGATGGTGAAGTCCGGGCGCCGCCGTCCGTCGACCCAGGCGGTGCCGGTGCCGGCGGAGATGATCGGGTGCATCGAGTACGAGGGCGTGAAGCCCAGCGCCGTCCGGCCCGCGCCGCCGAAGGCCTGCAGCACCTGCTGGAGGATCTCGTTGCTGCCGTTGGCCGCCCACACCTGCGCGGCCTCCAGCTGCTGGCCGCCGGTGCGGGTCAGGTAGGCGGCGAGGTCGCGGCGCAGGTCGAGGGCGTCGCGGTCGGGGTAGCGGTTGAGCTCCAGCGCCGCGTGCCCGAGGGCCGCGCCGAGGTCGGCCAGCAGCTCCGGCGGCAGCGGGTGCGGGTTCTCGTTGGTGTTGAGCCGGTACTTGGCCGGCAGCTGGGGGGCGCCGTAGGGCGTGCGGCCCCGCAGCTCCGGCCGCAGCGGGAGCTCGTCGAGCCGTGCGCTCTGCCCGCCCCGTGACCTCGCGAGCTCGGTCACGTGCGCTGCCGGACCCGGACGGCGGCGGCGTGCGCGGGCAGGTCCTCGGCGCCGGCGAGGGCGTCGATGTGCCCGGCCACCTCGGCGAGGGCCTGCTCGTCGTACTCGACCACGTGGATGCCGCGGAGGAAAGACTGCACCGACAGGCCGCTCGAGTGCCGCGCGCAGCCGCCGGTGGGCAGCACGTGGTTGGAGCCGGCGCAGTAGTCGCCCAGCGACACCGGCGACCAGGCGCCGACGAAGACCGCACCGGCGTTGCGCACCCGCGAGGCCACCTCGCGGGCGTCCCGCGTCTGGATCTCCAGGTGCTCGGCCGCGTAGGCGTCGACCACCCGCAGGCCGGCCTCGACGTCGTCGACCAGGACGATGCCGGACTGGCTGCCCTCCAGCGCCGTGGTGATCCGGTCGGAGTGCTTGGTGGCGGCCACCTGCCCGGGGACCAGCCCGAGGACGGCGTCGGCCAGGTCCTCGCTGGTCGTCACCAGCACCGCGCCGGCCAGCGGGTCGTGCTCGGCCTGGCTGATCAGGTCCGCGGCCACGTGCGCCGGGTCGGCGGTGTCGTCGGCGAGGATCGCGACCTCCGTGGGGCCGGCCTCGGAGTCGATGCCGATCAGCCCCCGCAGCAGCCGCTTGGCCGCCGTCACGTAGACGTTGCCGGGGCCGGTCACCATGTCCACCGGCTCGCAGGAGCCCGCGCCGTAACCGAACACGGCGATCGCCTGGGCCCCGCCGACGGCGTGGACCTCGCTGACGCCCAGCAGGGCGCAGGCGGCGAGGACGCCGGGGTCGGGCAGGCCGCCGTGGTCGCGCTGCGGCGGGGAGGCGACGGCGATCGACTCCACGCCGGCGATCTGCGCCGGGACGACGTTCATGACCACGCTTGACAGCAGCGGCGCGAGGCCGCCGGGGACGTAGAGGCCCACCCGGCGCACCGGCACCCAGCGCTCGGTCACCGTGCCGCCGCGGACCACCTGGGTGGTGACGTCGGTGCGCCGCTGGTCGGCGTGCACCTTCCGGACCCGGGAGATCGCCTCCTCCAGCGCGGCCCGGACGGCGGGGTCGATCTCGGCCAGCGCCCGCTCGATGGCCTCGGCGGGGACGGTGAAGTCCTCGAGGTCGACACCGTCGAGCCGGGCGGTGATCTCGCGGACCGCCTGGGCGCCGCGGATGCGGACGTCCTCGCACAGCGGCCGGACCGTCGCCAGTACCGAGTCGATGTCGGTCGCGGCGCGCGGGAGCAGGCCGGAGAGCTCACGCACCCCCGGCAACGCGGACCCACGCAGGTCGATGCGGGCGAGCACGGCGGACCTCCGGGCGGTTCCGAGGCGGGGAACGGGAACACCCCAGGGTAGACGGGGCTCTCGGGCGCACCGGCGTCGTGCCCGGTCCGGGGCCCGCCGCTCCCCCGTAGGCTCGGCGCACACGATCGAGCGGACGAGCTCGTGGCCGGGGCGCGGGGACGCCGGCCGCGCGACCGCCGAGCGCCGGCGAGGAGGGTGCATGGGCGAGGTGATCCCGCTGTTCCCGCTCTCGACGCCGCTGTTCCCCGGGGTGGTCCTGCCGCTGCAGGTCTTCGAGCTCCGCTACCGGCGGCTGGTGCGCGACCTGCTGGCCCGGTCCGACGCCGACGGCCGGTTCTTCGGCGTGGTCGCCATCCGGCAGGGCTGGGAGGTCGAGCAGGTGGCGCCCGCGGAGGCGCTCTACGACGTCGGCTGCACCGCCCGCCTGCAGGCGGTGCGCCCGCAGACCGACGGCGGCTTCCGCATCGTGACCGTCGGGGGCGACCGGTTCCGGCTGCTCGACGTCATCGTCGCCGAGGACCCGCCCTACCTGCAGGCGGAGGTGGAGTGGCTGGCCGACGAGGAGGCCGCCGAGGAGGCCGCCGGTGACCAGGAGGGCCTGGCGCCGACCGAGGGGCCCGCGCCCGACGCGGCGCTCGACGACCTCGTGTCCGACGTCGCCCGGGGCTCGCTGGACGTGCTGGTCCGGGGGGTCGGCGAGCTGTTCGCCGAGTACGTCGGCGCGGTCGCCGGCCTCACCGGGGAGTCCGACGACGACGAGCCGGACCCCGAGGCGCTGCTGGACGCCGTCTCCGGGGACCCGCGGGCGCTGTCCTACCTGGTGGCGTCGGCGGCCCTGCTGACCACCGAGGACCGCCAGGCGCTGCTGGCCGAGTCGGCCACCCGGCGCCGGCTGCGGGCGGAGTCGCGGCTGCTGCGCCGCGAGCTGACCCTGCTGGAGACCGTGGGCGCGGTGCCCGCCCCGCTGCAGCGGTTCGCCGGCCCGCGCAGCGTCAACTGAAGCGGACGTCCTCGCGGGGCGGCGCCGGGACCGGTGCGCCCGGGACCGGTGCGCCAGGCAGCGGCGGCAGGGCCACGGCGGGCGGCGGGTCGGGACGGTCGAGGTCCTCGGCGGGGGCGAACAGGGTGCCCAGCACGTAGGCCAGCACGGCGGAGAAGGGGCCGACGGCCAGCGCCGCGATCGAGTTCAGCCGCAGGCCGGTGGTGACCTCTGTCCCGACGTCGGCCAGCTGCGCCCGCGTCGGCCCGGCGCCGAGCAGCTCACCGAGCTGCCAGGCCAGGACCCCGGCGAGCAGCGCGCCCACGGCGAGCGCGAGCAGCACGGCCACGCCGCGGCGGCGACGCAGCCGCCAGGCCAGGATGCCGGCCAGCAGGCCGAGGCCGGCGAGCACCAGGGTGAAGACGCCGTCGTCGGCCACCAGCAGCTCGGCCGAGGGGCGCCCGATCGGCACGGGGCCGTCCTGGGTGACCTGGAACCGGGCCCGCGGCGCCAGGGCCCACCACAGCAGGCCCGCAGGCAGGCCGCACAGCAGCAGCAGGCCGGTCACGCCGAGCGCGCTGCGCAGGTCGGCCCGCAGCTCGGCGGCACCGGGCCAGCGCGGCCCGCCGGCCCGCAGCACCCGCCGGGGAGCGCCCAGCGGCTCGGCGGGACCGGGGGCTGCGGGACCGTGCACGACCCCAGTCAACCCCGGACGGCCGGGAAACTCTTCCCGGGTCGCCGGCCGGCCGCCCAAGGCCCCGGGACGGCGGCCCTGCCGCAGGGCTCCGCTGCGAGCCTGCGGGTGGCGGGGAGCAGCGTGGCCCTCCTGCTCACAGCAGCGCCACGCTGGTCGGGCCGAGCAGCGCCTTGATGTCGCCCATCAGCGCGGTGCTCGGCCGCACCCGCAGGCCCTGGTCGAGCCGGAGCACCGTCTCCCGGCTGCCGTTGACCAGCTTCAGCTGCACCTCGGTCGTGCCCGGGTGGCTGCCCAGGACCTCGCGCAGCCGCTCGACGACCGGCGGGGTGCAGCGGGCGGCGGCCATGGACACCATGACCGGGCCGCGCGGGCCCTCCGTGAGCTCGGGGATCGTCACCTCGGCGCCGAACAGCGAGGGCTGGTCGTCGCGCCGGCTGATCCGCCCCTTGACCACGACGATCTGGTCGCGGACGACCTTCTCCGAGACCTCGGCCCAGGTCTTCGGGAAGAACAGCACCTCGATGCCGGACTCGAGGTCCTCCAGGGTCGCGATCGCCCAGGGCGCACCCTGCTTGTTGGTGCGCGGGGCGACCGACGTGAGGATGCCCGCGATCGTCACGTTCGCGCCGTCCTCCACACCGCCGGCGTTGATCTCGGCGATCGGGGTGTCGGCGTGCGCGGTGAGGACGTGCTCGACCCCGTGCAGCGGGTGGTCGGAGACGTAGAGGCCGAGCATGTCGCGCTCGAACATCAGCCGCTCGCTCTTGGACCAGTCGGCGGTCGGGATGGCGATGTCCAGCGCTCCGCCGAACGGGTCGTCGTCCGCGGCGCCGTCGCCGCCGAAGCTGCCGAACAGGTCGAACTGCCCCTCCGCCTCCTTGCGCTTCAGCGACATCGCCGAGTCGACGGCCTGGGCGTGGACGGCGACGATCCCCTGGCGGGAGTGCCCGAGGGAGTCGAACGCGCCGGCCTTGGCCAGGGACTCGATGACCTTCTTGTTGCAGGCCACCGTGTCGATCTTGCGCATGAAGTCCGCGAAGTCCTTGAACGCGCCCTTCTCCTCGCGGGCCCGGCGGATCGAGTCGACGACGTTGTGCCCGACGTTGCGGACCGACGCGAGACC
The DNA here is from genome assembly GCF_054050095.1 of Geodermatophilus sp. SYSU D01105. Lineage (NCBI taxonomy): Bacteria > Bacillati > Actinomycetota > Actinomycetes > Geodermatophilales > Geodermatophilaceae > Geodermatophilus > Geodermatophilus sp. SYSU D01105. Next base: position 7,509 of record NZ_JBJGYR010000005.1, on the reverse strand, counting down.
GAAGCGGATGTCGGTGCCGACGGCGGTGAAGTCCCAGGAGGACTCGTTGACGTCGGGCGGGAGCACCTTGATGCCCATCCGCCGGCACTCGGCCAGGTAGATCGGCCGGCGGTCCTTGTCGTCGCCGACGCTGGTGAGCAGCCCGGCCATGTACTCGGCCGGGTAGTTGGCCTTGAGGTAGGCGGTCCAGTACGACACCAGGCCGTAGGCCGCCGAGTGGGCCTTGTTGAAGGCGTAGTCGGCGAACGGGACGAGGATGTCCCACAGCGTCTTGATCGCCGCGTCGGAGTAGCCGCGCTCCTTCATGCCGGCCTCGAAGCCGACGAACTCCGCGTCGAGGACCGACTTCTTCTTCTTGCCCATCGCGCGGCGCAGCAGGTCGGCCTTGCCGAGGGAGTACCCGGCGACCTTCTGCGCGATCGCCATGACCTGCTCCTGGTAGACGATCAGGCCGTAGGTCGTGCCGAGGATGTCCTCCAGCGGCTCGGCCAGCTCCGGGTGGATCGGCGTGATCTCCTGCTGGCCGTTCTTGCGCAGCGCGTAGTTGGTGTGCGAGTTCGCGCCCATCGGGCCGGGCCGGTAGAGCGCGCCGACGGCGGAGATGTCCTCGAAGTTGTCCGGCCGCATGAGCCGCAGCAGCGACCGCATCGGGCCGCCGTCGAACTGGAAGACACCGAGGGTGTCACCGCGGGCCAGCAGGTCGTAGGTGGCCTTGTCGGTGAGGTCCTTGCTGATCTCGTCGAGGTCGACGGGCTCCTTGCCGTTGGCGACGATGTTGCGCAGCGCGTCGTCGATGACCGTGAGGTTGCGCAGGCCCAGGAAGTCCATCTTCAGCAGGCCGAGCGTCTCGCAGGTCGGGTAGTCGAACTGCGTGATGATCGCGCCGTCGTTCTCCCGCCGCATGATCGGGATGCTGTCGATCAGCGGGTACCGGCCGATGATGACCCCGGCGGCGTGCACGCCCCACTGCCGCTTCAGCCCCTCGAGCTTGCGGGCCTGGTCGACCACCTCGGCCGCGCCCGGGTCGGACTCGTAGCGGGCGCGGAACTCCGAGGCCTCCTTGTAGCGCGGGTGGGAGGGGTCGAAGACCCCCGACAGCGGGATGCCCTTGCCCATCACGTCCGGGGGCATGAGCTTGGTGAGCTCGTCGCCCACCGAGTAGGGCCGGTCGAGCACGCGGGCGGCGTCCTTGATGGCGGCCTTGGCCTTGATCGTCCCGTAGGTGACGATCTGGCTGACCCGCTCCTCGCCGTACTTCTGCGAGACGTACTGGATGACCTCACCGCGGCGGCGGTCGTCGAAGTCGATGTCGACGTCGGGCATGGAGACGCGCTCCGGGTTGAGGAAGCGCTCGAAGATCAGCCCGTGCGCCAGCGGGTCGAGGTCGGTGATGCCCATGGCGTAGGCGGCCAGCGACCCGGCGGCCGACCCACGTCCCGGACCGACGCGGATGCCGTTGTCCTTGGCCCAGTTGATGAAGTCGGCGACCACGAGGAAGTACCCCGGGAAGCCCATCTGGGTGATGATCCCGACCTCGTAGTCGGCCTGCTTGCGGACGTGGTCGGGGATCCCGTTCGGCCAGCGCTTGTGCAGGCCGCGCTCGACCTCCTTGACGAACCAGGAGGTCTCGTCCTCCCCCGGCGGGAGCGGGAAGCGCGGCATGAGGTCGGCCCCCTCGGTGAAGGACACCTCGCACTGCTCGGCGACCAGCAGCGTGTTGTCGCAGGCCGCGGCGAGCTCACCGGGGAACAGCGCCCGCATCTCGGCGGCGCTCTTCAGGTAGTAGCCGTCGCCGTTGAACTTGAAGCGGTTCGGCTCGTTGAGCCGCGACCCGGTCTGGATGCACAGGAGCGCGTCGTGGGCCTCGGCGTCCTCCTTGTGCGTGTAGTGCAGGTCGTTGGTGGCCAGCAGCGGGATCCCGAGGTCCGCCGCGATGGCCAGCAGCTGCGGCCGGGTCTTCTTCTCGATGGACAGCCCGTGGTCCATCAGCTCGGCGTAGAAGTTCTCCTTGCCGAAGATGTCCTGGAAGTCGGCGGCGGCCTGGCGGGCGCGGTCCTCCTTGCCGGCCCGCAGCCACATGTTGACCTCCCCCGAGGGGCAGCCGGTGGTGGCGATCAGGCCCTTGCCGTACTTCTCCAGCAGGTCCCGGTCGAAGCGCGGCTTGCGGTACTGGCCCTCCAGGCTGGCCAGGGAGGAGATGCGGAAGAGGTTGTGCATCCCCTCGGTGGTGCGGGCCAGCAGCGTCATGTGGGTGTAGGCGGCCTTGCCCCGCGACGACCCGCCCTCGCCGTCCTCGTCGATGAGGTTGTCGCCGAAGTCGAACGGCGCCCGGTCGAACCGCGACCCGGGGGTGTAGTAGCCCTCCATGCCGATGATCGGCTTCACGCCGGCCGCCTTGGCCTGCTTGTAGAAGTCGTAGGCGCCGAAGACGTTGCCGTGGTCGGTCATCGCCAGCGCCGGCATGCCCTGCTCCGCCGCGGCCTTGGTGACCTCGGGCAGCTTGGCCGCGCCGTCGAGCATCGAGTACTCGGTGTGGACGTGCAGGTGCACGAACGAGTCGGTCGACGGGGTGCTGCTCACGGGGGTGCGTGCTCCTCACAGGTCGTGCGTGCCCGGCCGTCGGGGATCGGAGCGGGCGACCGGCGGGGAAGACCGGCGGTGCTGTGTCCGGGGTGCGGGCCGGGGGACGACCCGATCCTCGCACCACGGAGGTCTACTCCGGGGCACCGACAGGAAGGTGTCTCGCCACAGGCGGACCGATCCGTCACGGCCGCCCTGTGGCCGCGTCAGGGGAGGGCGCGTCGCATCGTGACGTGCACGATCCCGGCCTCCACGTACACGTCCCCGACGGGGGTGTAGCCGGCCCGCTCGTAGAACCCGCGGGCGGTGACCTGGGCGTGCAGCTCGACCTCCGGCAGCCCGCGCAGCACCGCCTGCCGGTGCAGCTCGGCCAGGACGGCGGCGCCGTACCCGTGGCCGCGCACCCCGGCGTCGACGGCCATCCGGCCGATCACGGCCCGGCCCTCGCGGGCCAGCAGCCGTCCGGTGGCCACCACCCGCCCCGTGTCGTCCCGCACGAGCGCGTGCACGGCCGTGGCGTCGAGGGCGTCCTGCTCGATCTCGGCCGGCACCCCCTGCTCCTCGACGAACACCCGGGTCCGCAGCGCCACCACCTCGGGCCAGTCCTCGGCGGTCGCGACCCGCGCCGTCCCGCCGTCCGGCCGGCTCACCGGCTGCCCGCCGGGAGCGCGCTGGCGGGGACCAGCAGGAAGCGCAGGTCGATGAGCACGTGCAGGACGACCGGCAGGAGCAGCGAACCGGTGTCGAGGTACAGCGCGGCCAGCACGCCGCCGAGGACGCCGGTGGTCAGCACCCCCGCCACCCCCTGGTAGGCGTGCGCCAGGCCGAAGGCGGCGGCGGCGACGGCGACCAGCGCGGGGGTGGACAGCCCGCTGGCGACCGCGGCGACGACGGCGAGGAAGAACCCGCGGTAGAGCCACTCCTCGCAGACCCCGGCGGTGATCCCCACGACGGTGAACAGCCGCCGCTCGCCGCGGGTCCGGGGCAGCAGCGCGAGCGTGGCGTGCGCCTGCGGCTCGGCGTGCCGCCCCTCCCCCGGCCGGCGCACCTGGGCGGCCGCGACCAGCGCGCCCGAGCGCAGCGCCCGCGTGGAGAGGACGACGAAGGCCACCACCAGGACGGCCGCCGCGCCCGACAGCGGGCCCGGCAGGGACTGCGGCCACCGCAGGCCCACCTCCCCCGCGGTCACGCCGGGCGCGGCCAGCCACACCACGGCCGCGACGAGGGCCAGCCCCCACTCCAGGACCAGCAGCCGCCGGTAGAAGGACCGGCGGGCGCCGCCGTCGGAGCGCAGCCGTCCCTCGAACCGCCGGTGCAGCACGTGCCCGACCAGGGGCTCGCCGGCCACCAGGTAGCCGGCGACGACGACCGCCGACAGCGCCGCCGGGCCGTACTCGGTCAGAGACCCGGGCAGGTCCATCAGGAGCCCGGGTTCACGCCTCTGCGCGCAGGACGTCCAGCGCGCCGGCGAGGTCGGGCGGGTACGGGCTGGTGAACTCCATCCACCGCCCGTCGGCCGGGTGCGGGATCCCCAGCCGGACGGCGTGCAGCCACTGCCGCGCCACCCCCAGGCGGGCGGCCAGGGTCGGGTCGGCGCCGTAGGTCGTGTCGCCCACGCACGGGTGGCGCAGGGCGGAGAAGTGCACCCGGATCTGGTGCGTGCGGCCGGTCTCGAGCGCGATGTCGACCAGGCTGGCGGCCGGGAACGCCTCGATGACCTCGTAGTGCGTCACCGACGGCCGGCCGCCCTGCACGACGGCGAACTTCCAGTCGTGCCGCGGGTGCCGGTCGATGGGGGCGTCGATCGTGCCGCGCGAGGGATCGGGGTGGCCCTGGACCAGCGCGTGGTAGCCCTTCTCGACGGTGCGCTCCTTGAACGCCGCCTTGAGCAGGGTGTAGGCGCGCTCGCTCTTGGCCACCACCATGAGCCCGGTCGTGGCGGCGTCCAGCCGGTGGACGACGCCCTGCCGCTCGGCGGCTCCGGAGGTGGAGATGCGATAGCCGGCCGCGGCCAGGCCGCCGACCACGGTGGGCCCCTCCCAGCCGGGGCTCGGGTGCGCCGCGACGCCCACCGGCTTGTCGACCACCACGATGTCGTCGTCGTCGTGCACGACCGTGAGGCCGGCGACCGGCTCGGGGGCGACCGGCTCCCCGGGCGGCGCGGGCAGCTCGACCTCCAGCCAGCTGCCGCCGCTCACCCGGTCACCCTTGCCGCGGACCCGCCCGTCGAGCAGCACCCCGCCGGCGTCGGCGAGGTCGGCCGCGGCGCTGCGGGAGAGGCCGAAGAGCCGGGACAGCGCCTGGTCGACCCGCTGGCCCTCCAGCCCGTCCGGCACCGGGAGGGCCCGGTGCTGGCCCGCGGGACTGGTCACGGCTCCATCGTGACAGAGCAGGGAGCCTCTCCCCCCACCCCGTCGCGAGCCCGGGGCGGCGCCCCGGAGGGGCCGGGTCAGTCGGCCGCCGGACCGCCGTCGCGCGCCGCCCGCCCGGACGCCGACCGGGAGCCGTCGAACTCGACGCCGCGCAGGGCCAGCACGGCCCCGAGGACGCCGCCGCACACGATCGCCGAGTCGGCCACGTTGAAGATCGGGTACACCCGGCCGTCGGGCGCGAAGACGGAGACGAAGTCGACGACGCCGCCGCGCAGGAAGCCCGGGTCGCGGAAGACGCGGTCGACCAGGTTGCCCACCGCCCCGCCGAGCACCAGCCCCAGCGCCACCGTCCAGCCGGCCGAGAACAGCCGGCGCGCGGTGCGCACGATGACCACCGCCACGGCGGCCGCGATCAGCGTGAAGACGATGGTGAAGCCCTCGGCGAAGGAGAACGCCGCGCCGGTGTTGCGCGCGTGGGTCAGGTAGACGAGGCCGCCCAGGAGGCGGACGTCCTCCCCCGGGGCGATCGTGGCGACCACGAGCAGCTTGCTGCCGAGGTCGAGGGCCAGGACCACGACGGCGAGCAGGAACAGCAGCCGGGTGCGCGGGCGCCGCGGTGCCGGGACCGCTGGGGCGCCGTCCTGCCGGGCGTCACGGGGTTCGGACAGCGGGGCTCCTCGGTCGTTCCGGTCGCGGCCGGTCACCGCCGCCCGACCGACGATAGCCGCGGCGCCGACCCCTCCTGCCGCCACCGGGACCGGGGCGCAACTCGAACGAGGTGTGATCCATCTCATGACTGCGTGCGACACAACTCACCACGGCGGGTGACATGTTCGGGCTGTCAGTGGCCGTTACCTGGTAGGTACAGCTCCTCCCCCGAGCACGGAAGGCCGTCGTGTCCACCGATCTCGCCCCCGCCACCGACCCCGACGTAGTCCTGGTCGGCGGCGGCATCATGAGCGCGACCCTGGCGTCGCTGCTCGGTGTCGTCGCTCCCGACTGGAGCGTCACCGTGTTCGAGTCCGGGGCCGGGGTCGCCGGGGAGAGCTCCGACGCCTGGAACAACGCCGGGACCGGTCACGCGGCCCTCTGCGAGCTCAACTACACGCCCGCCGGGCCGGACGGCACGGTCGACGTCACCAAGGCCCTCACCATCAACGAGCAGTTCCAGGTGTCGCGGCAGTTCTGGTCGCACCTGGTCCGCGCCGGCCTCACCGGGTCGCCCAAGGAGTTCATCACCCCGGTCCCGCACATCAGCTTCGTCACCGGCGAGGCGGGCCGCCGGTACATGCGGACCCGGTACGAGGCCATGGCCGCCCAGCCGCTGTTCGCCGGCATGGAGTACACCGACGACGCCGCCGAACTGGCGCAGTGGGTGCCGCTGATGATGGCCGGGCGCCCGGCCGACCAGGTGGTGGCCGCGACGCGGGCCACCGCCGGCACCGACGTCGACTTCGGCTCGCTGACCCGGCTGCTGTTCGCCGCCGCCGAGGACCGTGGCGTGCACGTGCACGTCAACCAGCGGGTCACGGCCGTGGAGCGGCGCAGCGACGGCCGGTGGACGGTCACCGTCCGCGACACCCTCAGCGGCGAGGAGCGCACCGTCCGCACCCGCTTCGTGTTCGTCGGGGCCGGCGGCGGTGCGCTGCCGCTGCTGCAGAAGGCCGGCATCCCGGAGATCCGCGGCTTCGGCGGCTTCCCGGTCAGCGGCATGTTCCTGCGCACCCGGTCACCGGAGCTGGTCTCGGCGCACCAGGCCAAGGTCTACGGCCAGGCGGCCGTCGGGGCCCCGCCGATGTCGGTCCCGCACCTGGACCTCCGGCTGATCGACGGGGACCACTCGCTGCTGTTCGGTCCCTACGCCGGCTTCTCCCCCAAGTTCCTCAAGGCCGGCTCGATCTTCGACCTGCCGCTGAGTGTCAAGCCGAACAACCTCGGGTCGATGCTGGGCGTGGCGCGCACCGAGATGGCGCTGACCCGGTATCTCATCGGCGAGCTGCTCCAGTCGCGCAGCGCCCGGCACAAGACGCTGACGGCGTTCGTGCCGCTGGCCGAGCAGCAGGACTGGGAGATGATCACCGCCGGCCAGCGGGTCCAGGTCATCAAGCAGGACCCGAAGACCGGCCGCGGCGTCCTCCAGTTCGGCACCGAGCTGGTCGTCGGTGGCGACGGCACCATCGCCGGCCTGCTGGGCGCCTCCCCCGGCGCCTCCACGGCGGTCTCGGCGATGCTCACCGTGCTCGAGCGCTGCTTCCCCGAGCGGGTGGATCGCTGGCGGCCGCTCCTGCAGGAGGCGATCCCCTCCTACGGCCGCCGCCTGGCCGACGACCCCGCCCTGCTCGCCGAGGTCCGTGCCGAGACGACGCAGACCCTGGAGCTCAACGGCTGAGCCCGCTCTCCTCGACCGAGGCCCCCTCGCACACCGCGAGGGGGCCTTCGTCTGTCCGGCCTCCCGCGCACCGACCTCGCCGTGGGGGGGGGGGGCGGGGGCGGCCCGCCCCCCGCGCCCCCCCCGCACCCCCGGCCGCGGCCCGGCCCCCCCCGGCGGCGCCCGCGC